>JAYSQH010000086.1:0-3030 GCA_043721655.1 Phycicoccus sp.
ATCGGCAAGCTCCTGGCCAACATCGACGGCGAGATCCTCCAGGTCAACTCTGTGATGGCGCGGCTGCTGGGCCGTGCACCTGCCGAGCTCATCGGGCAGTCTTTCGCCGGGCTCTTCGAGGATGAGCCGGAACAGACCCACATCCAGGAGCTGGTCCAGGCTGGCGAGGGTGAGCTGCGCGCCGAGATGAGGCTCAGCGACGTCCACGGCCAGTCACTGTGGGTCCTGGTGGGTCTGTCCTGGATGCGCGAGCTGGACGGCGAACGTGTCCTGCTCGCGCAGGTCGAGGACATCACCGCACGGCGCGCGGCCGAACAGCGGCTCACCGAGCTGGCCCTCCATGATGAGCTCACCGGTCTGCCGAACCGCAGGTTGCTGCTCGAACGCTGCGAGCAGGCCTTCACCCGCGCCCGGTCCGGCCGCGGCGACAGCACCAGCGTCGCGGCACTGTTCATCGACCTCGATGGGTTCAAGCCCATCAATGACAACGCAGGACACGACGCCGGAGACCAGGTCCTGGTCGCGGTGGCGAACGACCTGGTCGCCGCGCTGCGACCCGCCGACACCGTGGCACGGGTCGGCGGTGACGAGTTCATCGTCCTGCTCGATCAACACGACGGCCTGGCCTTCGTGCGCAGCGTCGCAGAGCGCATCACCGCCACCATCCGTCGTCAGGTCAGCACCGGCACAACCTCACTGAACCTGTCCGCCAGCGTCGGTATCGCCCGGGTCGACCTCGCCCAAGAACCCGACGTGAGCCCCGAGCTGCTGCTCCGCCGCGCTGACGCCGCCATGTACCAGGCCAAGGAACGCGGCCGGGACCGATACGGCGTCTTCGACTCCGACCTGCACGAACGCACCGAGGCCTGGCAGGGGCTGGTCCAGGCCATGCGTGACGGCCTGCGTGACGACCGGGTCGCCCTGGTCTTCCAGCCCGTCGTCGACGTCGACAGCAACACCGTGGTCGGCGCTGAAGCCCTGATGCGGCTGACCAACACCGACGGGCGCCTCCTGCCCACCCTGCCTGTGGTGGTCGCCACCGAGACCGCCGGGCTTGCCGAGGAGCTCGGCGACAGGGTCCTGCACCTGGCCCTGGGCGCAGCCTGCACCTGGCCCGAGCACATGAGCCTTGCGATCAACATCAGCACCCGCGAACTCACCGGCCGGGACCTGCGCAAACGCGTCGAACGAGCGCTGCGGCTACACAACTTCGACCCTGCACGGTTGATCCTGGAGATCACCGAGACCTCCATCCTCCGCGCTGGAGGCTCCGCCATCGCCGAGCTCGAGAAACTCCGGCAACAGGGCGTCCGGGTCGCGATCGACGACTTCGGCACCACCTATGCCACCTTGGCGAACCTCACCAGACTGCCCGTCGACGTCCTCAAGGTCGATACGTCCTTCACTGCCGGTCTGCCCCACCAGCGCACCCACACCGCCATCGTGCACAGCATCGCCTCCTTGGCGCACGAACTGGACATCCCGTGCATCATCGAAGGAGTCGAGACCATCGAGCAGCTTGACGCCATCCGGGGCATGGCGGTCCAGGCTCAGGGCTGGTTCTGGGGCCAGCCACAAGGACTCGACAGCATTCCGATGCTCAACCCCCTTCAGATACCACCACAGCCCAACCCGCCGAGAAGGACACTCACCCCGAGTTCGTAGGTCCTGACGACCACAACACGATCGGGTCACGTCGACGGCGGCCGTCACAACAACCAGCGGCAGGCCTCGAGGTCAGAGAATCACGACCCGGTCGCGACCGGCGCGTTTTGCGGCATACAGCGAGGCGTCGGCGGCGGCGATCGCCCCGTGGCCCGGGGCCGGAAGACCCACGCCCACCGAGACCGTGACCTTCAGGCCAGCGGCGACCTGCTCCCACGGGGCATTGCGCACAGCTTGGTGCAACCGGCGTGCCACCTCTTCGGCTGCCTCAGCCCCGGCCTCGACCAGGATGACGAATTCGTCCCCGCCATAGCGCACCGGGATGTCGGCGGCGCGGCATTGGGCGCCCAGGATGACCGCGATCCCGCACAACACCTGGTCGCCGACCGCATGGGAGTAGGTGTCGTTGATCAGCTTGAACTCATCAACGTCGATGAACACCGCCGCGAGGTCCTCCCCCGCCCGTTCCAAGGTCGCGGTCATCATCTGCCGGTTGCCCAACCCGGTGAGATGGTCCAGCAGCGCCGCATGGCCCATCCGGTTGGTCTCGGCGGTCAGGGAGCGCACCTGGTTGCGCGACAGCAGCGCGGTAAACCGGCCATCACGCTCGACCCAGACCCGCCCCAGGGCCTCTCGGGCCAGGCGTTTCCACAGGGCAATCGCCGGGTGAGGCCCGTGTTCGGCCACGTCCAGGTCGGCCAACGCCTCCATCGCCGCAGCCGCCCAGATGTCGCGGTTCGCCCTGTCCGCGTTGGTCAATGCCACTAGCAGGTGCCCCCGCGCTGTGTCGAAGTCGCCCGTTTCCGTCGCTTCCTGGCCCAGGACCAGGTGGGCCAGGTGGGTCTCGAGAAGCTCGTCACGGAGCCGGAATCGCTGGATCGCACTGTTCACCCGTGCGGCGGAGAGATCGGCATACCCGAGGCGGCTCATCGCGTACGCCTCGATGACCTCCGCGCGTGCGATCATCTCGGTGTTGCCCGCCAGCCGCGCCACCCGGCCCATCCACAGTGCTCGTTCGGTCGCCCTGATCAGATGCGGACTCGCGGCGTCGACATCGCCGACCACCAGCAGCGTCGTCCCCCAGTAGGCACTGAGGAGCGCTCGCTCCTGCACCACCAGGACGTCGACTTCGAGGTCATCGCCGAGCCGGATGCCGGCCAGCAGCTCGTCCGCCTGCTCAAACAGGTACACAGCGCGCAGTGCCAGCGCAACCGCCATGCTTGCCGAGAGGTGGCTGTAACGTCCGGACTTGGCGTTCGCCACCAGCCAGGTTCCCTCAGCCAGGGCATCCATCGCCCGGTTCACCTCCTTGACCTGAGTCGAGGACTCTGCCAAGAGAGCCAGCGCCTTGGCTCGCCACATCAG
>JAYSQH010000087.1:0-3017 GCA_043721655.1 Phycicoccus sp.
GGTCTGGCCGAGCGCGCCGAGATGACCCGCCTGTGGGAGTCGATCTGGGTTTATGACCACTTCCACACGGTGCCGGTCCCGTCACAGGAGGCCACCCACGAGTCGTGGACGCTGATGGCCGCGCTCGCCGCCGTCACGAGCCGGGTCCGGCTGGGCCAGATGTGCACGTGCATGGGCTACCGCAACCCCGCCTATCTGGCCAAGGTCGCCGCGACAGTTGACATCATCTCTGAGGGTCGTCTCGAGATGGGCATCGGTGCGGGGTGGTACGAGCACGAGTGGCGGGCCTTTGGCTACGGCTTCCCCACGGCTGGCGAACGGCTCGGGATGCTCGAAGAAGGCGTTCAGATCTTCCGCGACATGTGGACCAAGGGATCGGCCACGCTGAACGGAAAGCACTACCAGGTCGACGGTGCGATCTGCGCTCCTCGGCCCCTACAGGGCACGACCCAGCCGGGGTCCGAGCTCAACGGCATACCGATGTGGATTGCCGGTGGCGGCGAGAAGAAGACCTTGCGCATCGCCGCGCAGTACGCGGACTACACGAACTTCGGCACCGATGTCTTCGAGCACAAGAGCGCGATCCTCGCTGCGCACTGCGCTGACCTTGGGCGCGACTTCGCCGACATCACCCGGTCGACCAACATCAACGTCGTGATCGGCGACACCGAGAAGGAGGTCAAGGACCGTCTTGCCTGGACGCGTGACCACTACCTCAAGGCCGGGCTGACCGAGGCCGTCGTCGACAAGCAGATCGCCGGGATGGCCGCGGAAGTGGGCGTCGGCACGCCCGAGCAGATTGCCGAGAAGCTCACCGCGTTGAAGGCGCTGGGGCTCGGCTACACGATTGCCTACTTCACCGAGGCTGCATACGACACGTCCGGTATGCATCTCTTTGAGAATAAAGTCATACCCGAGCTTCTGTAGGGGTCCGCGCAGTAATGTGACGATCGTGAGCACAGACAAAGGCGCCTTTCCCTTCTTCATCACCTCCGAGGACCACGAGGAGCTGCGGGCGGCGGTGCGTGCCGTTGCGGAGGACAAGATCGCTCCGCATGCCGCCGAGGTCGATGAGACCGCGACGTTCCCGAAGGCGGCCCTGGACGCCCTGGTCGCCTCGGACTTCCACGCGCCCCACATCGCGGAGGAGTACGACGGGGTCGGTGCGGACGCTCTCGCGACCTGCATCGTGATCGAGGAGGTTGCGAGGGTTTGTGCGTCCTCGTCGCTGATCCCCGCCGTGAACAAGCTGGGCACGATGCCGCTGATCCTCGCGGCCTCCGACGAGCTCAAGGCGAAGTACCTGCCGCCGGTGGCCCGTGGCGAGGCGATGTTCGCCTACGGTCTGTCCGAGCGTGAGGCCGGCAGTGACACCGCCTCGATGAAGTGCCGGGCCAAGGCTGACGGCGACGACTGGGTGCTGACGGGGCAGAAGTCCTGGATCAGCAACGCCGGCGAGGCGCAGTTCTACACCGTGCTGGCGGTGACCGACCCAGACGGCAAACGGGGGTCGAACGTGTCTGCGTTCGTGGTGGAGAAGTCCGATCCAGGGTTTAGCTTCGGTGAGCCGGAGCGGAAGATGGGCATCAAGGGCTCCCCGACCCGTGAGCTCATCTTCGAGGGCTGCCGGATCCCGGGGGACCGGATGGTCGGCGAGCCGGGTGAGGGCCTGAAGATCGCGTTGCGGACCCTGGACCACACCCGGGTGACCATCGGGGCTCAGGCCGTGGGTATCGCCCAGGGCGCGCTGGACTTCGCGCTGGGCTACGTCAAGGAGCGTTCGCAGTTCGGCAAGCACATCTCGGAGTTCCAGGGGGTGCAGTTCATGCTTGCGGACATGGCGATGAAGCTCGAGGCTGCCCGCCAGATGGTCTACGTCGCGGCGGCCAAGTCCGAGCGCGGCGACAAGGACCTGGCCTTCTTCGGTGCGGCGGCCAAGTGCTTCGCCTCGGACGTGGCCATGGAGGTCACCACCGATGCGGTCCAGCTGCTGGGTGGCGCCGGGTACGTCAAGGACTTCCCGGTCGAGCGGATGATGCGCGACGCCAAGATCACCCAGATCTACGAGGGGACCAACCAGATCCAGCGCATCGTGATGGCACGGGCACTCCTTCGGCGTTGATCGGCCAGCAGCGGGCAGCCAGGCGTCGGGGTCGGTGACCGACCGCGGTCTGCTACTTGCCGCTGCCCGATGGGGCCACGGTCAGCGGTTCGTCGTTCTTGATCGCAGTGAACATCGCCAGCGCCCTTTGGCTGTCCCACTTCACCGCACTGCCAACGCGGGTGGGCAGTGCCGGGTTGGACACGGGGACCGTCAATGACAGACCGTCTCCGTTCGACACCGAGCGCATGGCCTGAAGGACGCGGGTGACGTCACGCAAGGTGGTGTCCTGGCCGACGGTCAGACCAGCCGCCGCGGCCGTCGAGAACCCGTAGTAGCGCCACGGAACCAGCACCGTCGAGGGGCTGGCCGCCTTGTGCATGATCGCTGCCAGGAACTGCCGCTGCCGCTGCACTCGACCGATGTCGCCGAGCGGGTCGGAGTATCGCGCCCGGACGTAACCCAGGGCGTTGGGACCATTGAGGCTCTGGCACCCGGCTTTGAGGTTGATCCCGGCCTTGGGGTCGTCCATCGCCTTCTTCACGCAGATGTCGACCCCGCCGAGGCTGTCGACAACCGTGGCGAAGCCGCCGAACCCGATCTCGACGTAGCCGTCGATGCGCAGGCCGGTGGCCTCTTCGATGGTCCGCACGAGCAACGTGGGCCCGCCCAGGGTGTAGGCGGCGTTGATCTTGTTGTGCCCGTGGCCGGGGATGGGCAGATAGCTGTCGCGAGGCAGCGAGATCAGAGCCGGCTTGCCGCCTCCGGCCGGGACGTGGACCAGGATGATCGAGTCGGTGCGCTTGCCCTGGGCGGTCTTGGTCGTGCCGGTGTGCAGCTGGCTCATCTGCGCGCGCGTGAGGCCCTCGCGGCTGTCGGAGCCCACGAGAACGTAGTCATAGCCCTTGGACGCCGC
>JAYSQH010000088.1:0-5646 GCA_043721655.1 Phycicoccus sp.
CGACTCAACGCACTCGGCGCCACCATTGAGACCTTCCGCGACATCTGAGCAGCCTTTTCACGCGCCCTGCTGCTTGAAAAACGTGGCTCAGACGCCGCGGCGTACCTCTTTGCCGAGCGAGGTGGCGATCGCGTCCGGGGTGAGCCCGATCGACTCCAGCACCTGGCTGCGAGACGCGTGGTCCAGAAACTCCTTTGGTATGCCATAGCAGTGGACCACTGTCTTGCTCCCGGCCTGGCGCATCGCGAGGGACACCGCCGATCCGATACCCCCGGAGACCAGGTTGTCCTCGATGACCGCAACGGCCGCGGCATCATGAGCCGCGCTGACCAGGTCCGGGCTGATCGGCAACACCCAACGGGGATCGACAACGCGCACCGAAAGCCCCTGTGCCACAAGCTTTTCCGCCACACTCATCGATGTTGCAGCCATAGCGCCGACGCCAACGATCAACAGGTCCACGGCGCCGGACCCGGTCTCCTGAATAACGTCAAGGCTGCCAAGCTGACGCACCCTGGCGATCGGGTCTGCGACATCGCCCTTGGGGAAACGAAGCACAGTGGGACCGTCCGAGACCTCGACGGCCTCGCGCAGCAGCTGTCGCACCTGCTCACCATCACGAGGCGCAGCCAGCCGCAGACCAGGCACCAGCGCGCCAATCGTCATGTCCCACATGCCGTTGTGCGACGCCCCGTCTGTGCCAGTGACGCCGGCTCGGTCGAGCACCAGGGTGACCCCGGCCTTGTGCAGTGCAGCGTCCATCAGCAACTGGTCAAAGGCGCGGTTGAGGAAGGTGGCATAGATAGCGACCACCGGATGCAGCCCGGCAAATGCGAGCCCGCAAGCCATCGTCAAGGCGTGCTGTTCGGCGATTCCCACATCGAAGACCCGGTCCGGGAATCTGGCCGCGAACCTGTCCAGACCAACCGGAATCAGCATCGCCGCGGTCAGCGCGACCACGTCGGGACGATCGGCGCCGATGGCACACATCTCATCCCTGAACTCATCGGTCCAGACCCGGCCGCCCTCGTTGAACGGCAGGCCCGTCTCAGCGTTGATGACGCCCACGGCATGGAACCGGTCGGCCTCGTCCTCGCGAGCAGGTGCGTAGCCGCGACCCTTCTGGGTGATCACGTGGACCAGTACCGGCCCGCCGAACGCCCGCGCCCTGCGCAGGGCCGACTCGACAGCCTCCTCGTCGTGACCGTCGATCGGGCCCAGGTACTTCAAACCCAGATCCTCGAACATGCCCTGCGGCGCGACGATGTCCTTGAGGCCCTTCTTCATCCCGTGCAGCGTCTCGTACATCGCGGACCCCACGACCGGGGTGCGGGCCAGGGTGTTCTTCCCCCAGTCCAGGAATCGTTCGTAGCCACGCGTCACCCGCAACGTGGCCAGGTGCTCGGCGAGCCCGCCGGTGGTCGGGGCATAGGAACGTTCGTTGTCGTTGACGACGATCACCAGCGGGAGGTCCTTGTCCGCTGAGATGTTGTTGATCGCCTCCCAGGCCATCCCCCCGGTGAGTGCCCCATCCCCAATAACCGCAACGGTATAGCGATCAGTCTGACCCTGGAGTCGACGCGCGATCGCAATGCCGTCAGCCCAGGACAACGCAGTGGACGCATGCGAGTTCTCGACGACGTCATGCTCGGACTCGGCCCGGCTCTGGTAGCCCGATAGACCGCCCTTCTTGCGCAGGTTGCCGAATCCGTCTCGCCGGCCGGTGAGCAGTTTGTGCACGTACGTCTGGTGTCCGGTGTCGAAAATGATGGTGTCGCGAGGTGAGTCGAAGACCCGGTGCAGGGCGATGGTCAGCTCGACCACACCAAGGTTGGGCCCGAGGTGCCCGCCGGTTCTGGAGACCGAGTCGATCAGAAACTCCCGGATCTCTTGTGCCAGCAACGGCATCTGAGCCGGTGTCAAGGCTTTGAGGTCCGCAGGACCGCTGATCGAATCCAGTAGTTGCACGCTCTCAGGCGTCCCTTCATCTGACTTGGGCCTTCAGCTGGATCACCTGTCAGTCTGACCATGGCATCTACCCACTCGGACCCTTGAGTCTAAGGCGTACCGGGGCTCAGACGACCACGATGTCGATCCCGTCGGGTGCATCGAGCACCTCGGTGCTGCCGTCCGCAGAGCAGCGAACTGCGAAGGACTGCCCTGCGAAGCGCAGCCCACGGATGGTCATCGGGCCGTATGCCGCCGGCCGTGCCGGCCGCAGGGTCAGCCTGCTGGCAGGAGCATCTGGCTCAAACCCGAGCGCCACCGAGATGAGGACAGCGGCGGACGCTGAGGACCAGGCCTGCGGACGGCACGACGCGGGGTAAGGAACTGGGCGATCCAGGACGCCGGCCCCGGCATACAGCTCAGGCCATCGGTAGTCGAACGTCTCGGCTGCGGCCAACAGGCTCTGGGCCACGCGCGTGGCCTCGTCGCGTCTGCCCTCTCGGGCCAGGCCCCAGGCGCCGATCGCGGTGTCATGGGTCCAGATCGACCCCGTGTGATAGCCGATCGGGTTGAAACCGCCGTTGTCCTGTGCCAGCGTCGCGATGCCGTAGCGACTCAGCAGTGCCGGCGAGGTCAGCGTGCGGGCAACACGGTCAACCTCTGCAGCGTTGAGTGTTCCGGTGCCCAGAACATGGCCCATGTTGGAGCCCAGCCCGTCGACGGTCTTGCCTTGTCCGTCCACGGCAAGACCGATGAACTCTGCGCCATCTTCGCCGACCCAGAAGCGCTCACGGAAACGGATTTGCATCCGCTCGGCGTAGTCGCGCAGGTCCGCAGATCCGTCACACTCGAAGTGTTCGAACAGCTCGGCAGCCGCGAAAGCAGCCTCAACGGCATAGGCCTGGGCCTCACACAACGCAATGGGCGCCTCCGCGATACGACCGTCCCGCCAGCGAACCGAGTCGCCGGAGTCCTTCCACCCCTGGTTGGCCAGCCCCTTGCCCGAGGCGTCGTGGTACTTGAGCAGCCCGTCCTCGTCGGGGGCGGCGAACTCGGTCAGCCAGCGGGCAGCGGCTTGCAGGTTGGGTAGCAACGCCTCGACCTCGCGGTCAGAGAGCCCCCACTTCCAGGCATCTCGCAGCAGGCAGATCCACAACGGGGTGGCATCGACTGTGCCGTAGTAGACCGGGGGAAGCCCCAGCCCCTGGGCGGCATCGACGTAGGTCGTGCGGCGCAGCTCGTGCGGGATCTTCCCCGGCGCCTCGGCACTGTCGGGGTCGACTACGCGACCCTGACGCCTGGCCAACGCACGTAGTGTCCCGGCCGCCAGCTCGGTGCCGAAAGGAAGGGCCATTCGTGCGGCCCAAATCGAGTCACGGCCGAATAGCGTGAGGTACCAAGGGGTTCCGGCTGCTGCAAAGATCGAGGTCGGCTCATCGGGATCCGTGAGCAGCAGGTGTTGGAGGTCATTCAGACCTGCGGTCAGGGTTTGCGCCAGCCGGGGATCAAGGGCCTCGATCGTCACCTCGCTCCAGTTGACGAAGGCCGCACCGGCGTCGGCGTCGAGGTTGGATTCCCGCAGACGCGAAGCCCGGATCGTGATCGCCACAGAGCCCGTCTGGCCAGGGGCCACCACGAGGTGGAAGGTTGCCACCGATGACTCGCCGATGGCGCCCACGACAAGTGACGTCGGCTGCTGATCAAAGGACACGTCGGTGTGGTGCCACTCGTCACTCCAGGACAGCCCTGTCGCAGAGGCTTCGGCCGGCAGGAAGGCCTCAGCAAGGACACCCGACTTCACCCGCGAGATGGGCGCGCCGTCGCCGGCCAGGTAGACGACCACGTCCGTCTCGACCGGCAGGTCGGCGCGCGAGACCACCTCGACGACCTCCGTGATGCCCTGCACCGTCACCGTGCGGTGGCGTTGCACCTCAACTGTCGGGTCAGGACCGGGGTTGCCGAGGCCGCGGGCGGAGGCGAAGAAGTCTGAACGGCATCCCGAGCTGGCGTCGGCCACCGGAACCGGTAGCTCTCGTCCCAGCTGCACCGCAAGGACACTGACGGCACGCCTGTCGTCGGCATACACCCCTTGCGCCCCGGCGGTGCGCCAGCGCCCGGACGCGACAGACCCCATGTCACCGCTGCGCGCACTCAGTGCCGTGACGTTGCCGTTCACGCTGACGCTGAGGTCATGGAGCCACGGCTGGCGAGGGGTCTGCTCGGGGACGGGGGGGGCGGTCTTGGCCTGGGGCGTCACGGTGGTCCACGCCTTTCTGGGTCACGAACAGGCATCAATTCTTGACACTGCGCATCGTTCGGTGGATTATCCCCTTCACGAGTTGAACGTTCA
This sequence comes from Phycicoccus sp., assembly GCA_043721655.1. Classification (GTDB taxonomy): domain Bacteria; phylum Actinomycetota; class Actinomycetes; order Actinomycetales; family Dermatophilaceae; genus UBA4719. Next base: position 4,298 of record JAYSQH010000088.1, read on the forward strand.
AATCGGACACACGCATCCTACGAGAAGGACCCGATGACGATACGCGGCAAACGACGGGAGCGAGCAACGCTCGTTGATGTCGCACTCGCCGCGCGAGTCTCAAGGCAGACCGTGAGCAACGTGATGAACAACCCGGGCAAGGTCGCCCCCGAGACTTTGGCCAAGGTTCGCGCCGAGATCGAACGCCTGAGTTTCCAGCCCAACCTCGCTGCGCGTTCCTTGCGACAGCGCAGGGCCAACGCTCTGGGCATCGAGCTGAACGCCACCGGCCGTCGCCGGCTCGGCAACATCCAGGACTCCTTCCTGGTGGAGCTGACCATCACTGCCCGCGAACAGGATGCGCACGTCATCACGTTCGCGGTCGAGAACTACCTCGACCCCATCGGGGAGTATGAGCGACTGCTCGCCACCCAGATGGTCGGCGGTTTCGTTCTTACCAACACCCGTCGCGAGGATCCTCGACCGGCCTGGCTGCGTGAACACGACGTGCCCTTCGTATCCTTCGGCCGGGTCTGGGACGACCCAACCTTCACGTCCTGGGCGGACGTAGACGGCAGGGCAGGTATCACAAGCGGCGTCCGTCACCTGGTCGACCAGGGCTATGGGCCGATCGGTTTTCTCGGCTGGCCGGATGGGTCTCCGGTCGGTGACGACCGGCGCTCCGGATGGGTCGCCTCCACCAAAGAGCTCGGCATGCACGACCCTTCCTTGCAGGCGGCTATCCCCCAGGACATGACCGACGCCGGCAAGACCGTGCGGTCCTTGGTCGAGAGTGTCGGTGTGGGAGGGGCAATCGTGTGCGTCTCCGACACCCTGGCTGTGGCTGTACACCAAGTCCTGCTCGACGGCGACCTGCGACCCGGTGTCGACATCGGTCTGATCGGCTTCGATGACGACGACTTCGCCCAGGCGTTTGGTCTGACCAGCCTGCGTCAGCCGCTGGGCGAGATCGCGCAGACGCTGCTCTCCACCCTCACAACGGTCCAGGCCGGCGCTATCGCGCCATCGCAGGGCGCCGTTTTCGAACCCACAGTCATCCCCCGACGCAGCACCGACCGCACCAGTACCGACCGATCGCCCTCAGTCCACGAGCATGCGATCACCCACACCGCGGGCAACCGCATTGATGATGGAGGCAGTTCATGAGATCACGTAAGACACGACACGCTACGGTGGCGCTCACTCTCGGCGCCGTCGCAGCGCTTGTCCTCTCGGCCTGCGGTGGCGGTGGGAGCAGCTTCGGAGGCGCCACCAAGACCCAGGGCACCGGCCCGGCAAAGCTCACCATCATGATCGGCAGCTCCGGTGACGCCGAGACCAATGCGGTCAAGGCAGCCGCAGAAGCCTGG
>JAYSQH010000089.1:0-3748 GCA_043721655.1 Phycicoccus sp.
GTCCAGACCGTCGACCGGCTCCAGGCGCTGCTGGCCGAACTCCTTCCCGGCCAAGCCAAACGCGACATCACCACCGGCCAGGCCAAGGCAATGCTGGCCACTGTTCGCCCACGTGACATCGCCGGGAAGACCCGGCGTCGGATCGCCGCCGAGGAGCTGGGCGAGCTGGTCGCGGTAGAGGCCAAGATCAAGAAGGCCACCGCCGAACTCAAGTCAATCGTCCTCGCCCGCGGCTCACACCTGATGGACCTCCACGGTGTCGGACCCGTCGTGGCCGCACGGGTCCTGGCCGACACCGGTGACGTCACGCGCTTCGCCGACCGCAACCGGTTCGCGTCATGGACCGGCACCGCACCCCTGGACGCATCCTCCGGCGAGCAGAACCGCCACCGGCTCTCCCGAGCTGGCAACCGCCGGATGAACCACATGATCCACATCGCCGCGATCAGCCAGATCCGCCTCGACACCGACGGCCGCGCCTACTACCGACGCAAACGAGCCGAGGGCAAGAAGCCACTGGAGGCGATCAGGTGCCTCAAGCGAAGAATCTCTGACGCCATCTATCGGCAGCTGCTCGAAGACGCTCAGCTCGACGCCGCACAGCAAGCGTGCGCGGGCCCGGGAGGGCACTGCGGGGCGACTCTTCACTCCAGCGCGGCCGGCTCACACCCGCACACCGGCACTTCGGATCAGCAACTTCCCGGGCCCGCACCCACGACGCTACCGGCCACCAAGCCGCATGCGAACCCCCGCGCGGCTTCGGCTCCTCGCCCATCGCGCCGACGCGCCGGAGCCGTCAAGGTGGAGGGCCCCACCGGACGAACGACCTTGACGGCGACAAGCGTCGGCGCAAACTCGGCGGCGCCGAAACTGCCCTCTTGACAACAGAAGGGAGCCGGTGTGACTGCACTCTTCGCGGCTACTTGTTTCATTGATTTATGGCCGGTGCCTGGCAAGGCTCGGTCTAGGCGAGGTCTAGGCGCCCGGGGTGTCGCTCTCAATGCGGCTGCCCACGCATGTCGTGTGGCTCTCATTTGGCCTGCGCAACCCGGGCGTCGCCCCAGGGCGGGGAGAGGCTCAAGAGGGGTTTGCTCTGCTCGAAGTAGCGTTGCCCTCCCGGCTCGACAACTGGAAATGGATCGAGCATCGGAGGACTGAAGTGAGCTCAGAACAAGATCGTGTGGTCATCGGGATGGACCCCCACAAACGCTCCGTGACCATCGAGGTTATGGCCGGCGACGAGACCGTCTTGGGGGGTGGCCGGTTCGCCACCGACCGGGACGGATTCCAGCAAATGCGGGCCTACGTGAAGGCGTGGCCGAACAGGGTGTGGGCGATCGAGGGCTGCAGTGGGATCGGCGGCCATGTTGCGGTGCGGCTGCTTAGCTGTGGTGATGAGGTGGTGGACGTCCCTCCCAAGATGTCGGCCAGGACCCGGGTGTTCGCCACCGGCCAGGGCCGCAAGACCGACGCAACCGACGCGCACTCCATAGCGCTGGTCGGCACCCGGATGTCCGGCCTGCGCCCGGTGGTTAACGACCAGCAGCTCGCGGTGCTGCGGATATTGGTCGACCGGCGCCGCTCGTTGGGCGAGGACCACACCCGGATGGTGTCCCAGCTCCACCGGCTGCTGCTGGAGCTGATCCCTGGTGGGGCCAAGAAAGACCTTTCCGCCGCACAAGCCAAGGCGCTGCTGGCCAAGGTGCGCCCACGCGATGAGGCGGGCAAGGCACGTCGTCGGGTCGCGGCAGAGCTCGTTGGCGATCTCGAGCGGATCTACCAACGCAAGAAGGCCGCCAACAAAGAGCTCAAGGAACTGGTCGCCGAAACCGGCACCACGCTGATGGACTTGCACGGCATCGGTCCCTCAGGGGCAGCCCGGTTACTGGTCGAGGTTGGCGACATCACCCGCTTCCCCAACCGCGCGCACTTCGCGTCCTGGAACGGCACCGCACCCATCGACGCCTCCTCCGGCGACCAAGTGCGGCACCGGCTTTCGCGGGCAGGCAACCGCCAGATCAACCGGGTCCTGCACATCATGGCCACCGTCCAACTGCGCAACCCCACCCAGGGACGCGCCTACTACGACCGCAGGAAAGCGGACGGTAAGACGTCGATGGAGGCGATGCGATGTGTGAAACGACGGCTCTCTGACATCGTCTTTCGCCGGATGCTCGAGGACGCCATCACCCACATGGTGACGGGTCCGGGAGGGCAATGGGGAACGACTACTGACTCCAGCGCGACCGGCTCACACCCCAACACCGGCACTTCGGACAAGCCACTTCCCGGACCCGCCAACTTGAAGGCTACGCCCGCAGCTACCAGTGGCCCAGACCCTTCTTCGCCCCGTTCCCGCCGCCCTGTCCCAGCGCCGACCCGCAGCCGCAGTCAAGCGCAGTTTGCTTGACGGCGGCGAGGACCGGCGCACCATCGACAGGCGGGAACGCGGCGCTCTTGACACAGAGGGGAGCCAGATGAGTGCGTTCGTCGTTGTGTGGGCACTGCCCGGCGTTTGTCGCCTATTTGAGCGGGCGGAGTCCTCGTTAGGCGTAGACACACTCAGTGCTTCCTCGGAAGGCCAGACTGTGTAGTCAGTCCTCGAGGAGTTTGCGGAGCGCGGCAATGGCTAGGGCGTCTCCGCCTTCGATGGCTAGCCGGTAGTGCCGCTCGGCACCCTCGAGATCATCTTGGCTCTCGAGCAGGACTGCGAGATTGTGATGGGAGCTCGCATCACCGAGTTCGGCCCCGGCCCGGTACGCGACCTCCGCTGCCTCATCGTCGCCGAGGAGGTCCGTGTAGAGGTTGCCAAGCGGGAGCATGCTCTCCAACTCGCCGAGCTTCATTCCGCGCTCGAGGACTTGGCGGGCCTCGTCGACTCGACCGGTGGCTACGAGCAGGTGCCCGAGGTCTGCTCGGGCAGCCGGGAAGTGGTCAGCTCCGGCGCGCAGAGCGGCCTCGAGGCTCGGATCTTGGGTGAGGCACCACTGCCAGCAGGCGACAACCGCAGCGGCGAGTTCGTAACCGGCGGAGGCTGACCGTTGGGCTGCGGCCATCGCCGCCTCTCGATCTCCCTGTGCCCGCAGAGCGAAAGCGATGCCGAGGGCGCCGCCGCTATCGCCGGCGTCCTCGGCCCGCTCGTAAGCGCGGATTTCGCCGGCGAGGTCACCGAGCTCGCGGAGGACCAGGCCGAGGTTCCGCCACGCGTCGGTCTCCCCCCGGTCGAGGGCGAGCTCGAACGCTGCGACCGCTTCCAGCCAGCGTTCCTGGGAGGCAAGGCTGTTGCCGAGGTTGAGGGCCGCCACAGGGGACCCGAGATCGGACGCACGCCGGAAGCACGCCTCCGCGTCGGGGAACCGGTCGCTGTCGGCAAGGTCGCAACCAAGGCCCACCAACTCGTCCATGTCGACGCTCGCCGCCGCGGCGCGCAGCCGCTCGTCCAGATCTTCGCCCATTCCGACATCGTGCCGCATGCCGACGGCAACGCTCCTCATCGCGGCAAAAGCGGAAGTCGCGGTCGGGAGCGCCGACCGGCGGTCCGGGTGCCGATCTCGGTCATTACGGCAGTAGGTCGAGGTACTTCTGGCGAGCCGGCATCGCGTGGATGACCATCTCGTCGCCGTTCTCGAGGGCGAGTACCACCGTCTCTAGCAGGCGGGCTCCGGTGTCGAAGCCCAGGCGCAACTCTCGGTGGGGAGGGCCGTCCTCGTCGAGGGGCTCGATCCACAGCGACCACTCTGCTGCCTGG
>JAYSQH010000090.1:0-8361 GCA_043721655.1 Phycicoccus sp.
CGCGGCACCCGCCGAGCCGCCACCAGTCACGTCGGCAGAATCCCGACCCGCAAGGAGCCTGACCGGATGAAAGCTCGGCCAGACGAGGACTGCCACCCCGGCCAGCATCATCAGCACGATGCTCATCCGTTCAGCGCTCACGCGATCACCGGCCCACGTGCGACCGCGCGGACCATCCGGCGTACCCAAGAACGGCCGATGGCGGCCAGGGCGAGCCCCAGCACGAGGCTTGCTTGCGTCAGCCGCGAGCTCCCGAAGAGCTCACCCGGGCCGATTCCCAGAACCAGCGCCAACAAGGGGCCGCCGATCGGGAGGACGGTGAGCAAGTTCACGGTTGCCTTGGCTCCTGCGACTGCTGCGGCCAGACGGCGTTCATGGGCGACTCGCGCCTCGAGCAGACCGGTGGTCGTGCGAACGGCCTGAGCGAGGGGAACGCCCATGTCCTCGGTCAGCGACCAGGCCTGCGCCAACAGCAACAGCTCGGCAGAGCCTTCCGCCTCGGCAGCCGCGCGCCAGAGGGGACCAAGCCTGGCTCCGCCGGTAGCGGCAGCCGACAGGTCTCTTGTCAGCGCGGTCAGCGGGTCAGGGCGACCCGACCCGCACCGAGTGTCGGCGACTGTCCGCAACGCCGACGCAGGCGCCATCCCGGCCTCCAGCGCCGGGACAATGGCATCGAGGAGGCCGAGAAGATCCTGCGGGCTGACTCCGGCGGCGGGACGGCCCTGTCGCCAGCGGCGTCCGCTATCCCTGGCCGGCCCCGCCAAGGAACCTGAGACCAGGGCGGAGTGCGGGGGCACCGGGAGCAGGATCGCGTCCAGGCGCCGACCACGGCGGTCCGGCCACAACAGCACCCCGCCGGCCATGAGCATCGCCACCACCACGTTCACGGAACGACATCGGGGTCGAGGTTCAACAGGCGCGCCAGGACCGGCCACGAGGGGCCGATCGCGGTCTTCCCCGCGACGCCTCTGGTGAGCGCGGACGCCACCTTTGGTCTGCCATCTGCCCCGCGAGCAAGGACGGCCACGGTGTCGACGAAACGACGACCAGAACTCCGGCGAACGTGCACCACGACCTGGACTGCGCTCAGAAGCTGTGCATGCACGGCCGTGGGCGCCAGACCGGCCAGAGCGCCCAGAGCCTCAAAGCGGGCCACCACGTCGGCCGCGGTGTTGGCGTGCAGGGTGCCGCATCCGCCCTCTTGCCCCGTATTCAGCGCCGCGAGCATCTCGCGCACCTCAGCGCCGCGTACCTCGCCCACGACCAGACGATCGGGACGCATGCGCAACGACTGTCGCACCAGCGAGGTGAGCCCGATCTCGCCTCGACCTTCGACGTTGGCAGGGCGCGACTGCAGCCGGACGACGTGCGGGTGCACTATGGCGAGCTCGCGCACATCCTCAACGATGACGAGCCGCTCTCGGACATCGACCTCACTGAGCAGGGCGCCCAACAGGGTGGTCTTGCCACTGCCGGTACCGCCGCTGACCACAAACGAACAGCGTTGGCTCACCAGCGCCTGGAGCACCTGCAGCCAGCCGGCGCTGAACGTTCCCCACCGGGCCAGCTCGTCGAGGCTCGGTGCCACCCGCCGCGGAACCCGCAAGCTGATGTGGGACCCCTCCACAGCTATGGGTGGGAGCACGGCATGCAGCCGAACACCACCCGGAAGCAGACCGTCGACGTACGGGCTGGTGTCATCGAGGCGACGACCGGCGATACCGGCCAGACGAACTGCCAGTCGGCGGACCGCGGCCTCATCGCCGACCTCACAGTCAGCACGTGCGAGTCCGTCCCCACGATCCACCCACACGCCCGATCCCGCGTTGACCAGAACATCGGTGACCCGCGGGTCGGCGAGCAACGGCTCCAGCGGTCCCGCGCCCAGGACTCGCGCGGCCAGCTCAGTGCGAGCACGAAGGACACCCGTCTCCCCAAGGACGACGGCCTCGTCATCAAGAACCTGCGCAACCAGGACCTGCGTGGGAGCCCTGCCCTGCCTTATCTGCGCCCACACCGTGGGTGACACGCTCATGAGGCCCGCTGCCGCGGACTGACGACAAACTGCGCCAGGACCTTGTCGGCCACCGCAGCCAAGGCGCTCCTGGATGAGCTTCCGGGCGGTATGCCGTGTAGCAGGTCGGTCGCCAGCGACGACTCCTCGCGAACCACCCCGAGCAGCGGCAGGTCCAGCGCCCCTGCCACCGTGTCCGCGAAATGGGTGCCACGCCCCCCGGTGCGCAGACAGATCCAGACGTCGGGACAAACCCGGGCGAGGTGCCCGGCGATCGCGCTGGCGCCAGCCAGATCCCCGATGCCCGACCCTGCGAGCAGCACCATCTCGTCAACTGGGGCTGCCAACGAGCCAAAGAGCTCGTGATCCGGTCGCGGGAGATCCACCACGACCAGATCCAGTGCGGACCTCAGTGCCCTCAGCACCTCGTCAACCGTCTCGACGCCCAGACTGACGTCACGCGCACGGTCGAACGAGAGCACGGTCACGCCGTCCACGGACGGAAGTCGCCTCAGCAGCTCGGGACCGTCGATCCGGCCTCTGGCCCCGGCCAGGTCGGGCCAGCGCACCCCGGGTTCCTGTTCCACGCCCAACGTGACGTCGAGCCCCCCGCCCAACCGGTCCCCGTCCACGCAGACCGGGCTAAGGCCCGCTTGGGCGGCCCGGACCGCGATGGCCGCCGTGAGCACCGAGGCGCCAACCCCGCCGGACCCGCCAGCCACTCCGATGATGTGCGCCGTATTCATGCGACAACGGTGGTCTGGCGGGAGCCGTCTGGCCACAGCGTCCGCCAACCTGTGGACGGCGGGACCAACGAGTTGGGGCCTGTGGATGGACAAACCGGGCGGAGACAGGGACGGCCCCCGACGGGGGGACATCGGGGGCCGTCGGCGCACCAACCTCGGGGGGGAGGAACTGGTGCACCGCCACACTCGACCCCTAAGGGGAGTGTGTACATCCCATGATGAGCGATTTGGCCCGACAGCGCAAACAGTCGCACCATGTCGCCAGAAGACGTCCGCTCAGCGAGGGGAAACGCTGGGTTCGAGCAAGGAGATGGCACCCCGCGAACGGGGTGCCATCTGACCGTGAGTCTTGCGAGTTACCAAGCGTGAATCTACAAAGTCGCAGTGGGACAAGCCCGCCACGATCGGTCCATCAGTGGACTGCCCGCGCGTGGGTGCCCGTTCGTCTCACGGTGCCGTCGGACTCACGCCCATCGGCTAACTCCTTTTCTACTCGCCTTTCGCGGCAAACGAAAGTCTTGACTTTTCAGACAAATCAGAGGCCAAGACTCCCCAAACCGACTCACGTCAGGCGGCCCACGAGAACGGCGTCTGCGATACGTCCCCCCTCCTGCGCCCCCGCCACCACAGCCTGGGCGCAGTGCGTGATCCACAGCGCGACCCCCTGTGGTGATCCCGAACCGTATGCCGCGAGCGCACCCAGATAGGCCGCGGCACCCCCAGCGCCGTGGCCCAGCTCGGTGACTGCAACCCCTGTCGGGTCCAGCCCGCTGGCCTGGATGACAGCCCGCTCCATGGCCCGGGCGACCAGTCCGTTACCTCGTACAAAGGGGCGGACGGTAGCGAGCTCCCCATGCACCAGCGCCGCCACCACAAGCGCAGGAGCATCCTTGGCGGCGAGCAAGAGCTGCACGATCCCTGAAAGCCGTGCCGTGACACCCTCTTCGTCAGGGGCGGGGCCAAGATCCGAGAACTCCTGCGAGATCTCCCCGGCCTGCCTGGGACGTCCGACCTGCGACGCCGGCAGCAGGTGGCCCGCGGCCGCGACATGGACCCGGGCCAAAGCCTGGGACGGAGCCGTGACGACCATAGCCAGGATGTGTTCGGTCTCCGCGGTCGCCTGCACGGCACCCTTGAGCACGGCCTCGAGCGGGCCCAGCCTCTCGGGCCACGCCGTGGCGCCGCGCATGAGGTCGCGCACGACATCGACGTCCATCTCGGCGCCGTCGAGGGCAGCACTGGCGCGGGCACCCCTGACTCTCGATTCCGCGGCGGCTTCGGGGATCCGGCGGCGCAGGGCCTGATGCCACCTCAGCGTGGTACAGGCCTCCCGTGCAGCTTCGTTGGCTTCGGGCACACCTGGCAACGCAGCAAGCTGGACGAGGGATTCGGCAATGGTGGACACACTTGCAGCCTAGAGTTCGCCACGTGCGTCATGCCGCGGACCTGTCGACGTTGGTGATTGTCGTCTCGACGGCTATCGCCTTGATGGCTCTGGCCTGGGTCCTCGCAAGAGCCGGGCGACGTCGCGCAGAGTTCGGCTCACCGGTCGACCGCGCAACCTACGACACGCTCCATACTGCGTCGCTTGCCTCGCAACACCTCCACGAAGGGCTCACCCCCCAGGGGGCGTCCAAGGCGGTCAAGCATCTACGCGCCATGCTGGGCACCCAGGCAATCGCCCTGTGCGACAACACTTCCACCCTCGCCTGGGACGGGACGGGTGCCCACCACCGGGAGCAGGTATGGCGGCACGCCACTGAGGTGCTCGCCACCGGTCGCACCGTGGTCCTGGGTGCGAAGGACGTCGCATGCGGAGACCCGGACTGCCCCATCCGGACCTCGGTCTTGGCGCCGGTCATCTCCGATGAGCGAGTCGTGGCGGCGCTGGCGGCATACGGATCGAGCGCCTCCGCCGGCCTGGTCAGGGCGACAGAAGAGGTGGCCGCCTGGGTGTCGACGCAAGTGGAGCTGGCCGACCTGGGGCGCCAGAGGTCTCGTGCCATGGAGGCCGAGCTTCGAGCGCTCAGGGCCCAGATCAGCCCGCACTTCATCTACAACTCGCTGGCTGCCATCGCCTCGTTCGTCCGCACCGACCCCGACCGGGCCCGTGACCTTCTCCTCGAGTTCGCCGACTTCACCCGCTACGCATTCCGACGCGGCGGAGCATTCACCACGCTGGCCGAGGAGCTGGGCAACATCGAGCACTATCTGGCGCTCGAGCAGGCTCGCTTCGGAGACCGGCTGCAGATCTCGCTACTGGTGGCCCCGGAGGTGCTGTCCGTCGCGGTTCCCTACCTGGCGATTCAGCCGCTGGTGGAGAACGCGGTCCGTCACGGCCTTGAGTCCAAGGAGGGCATCGGGCATGTCACCATCACGGCGACCGACGAGGGCGCCGAGGCCGAGATCGTGATCGAGGACGACGGCGTGGGCACAGACCCCGACGTGATGCGCCAGATCATGGCCGGGGATCAAGAGAGCGACAGCGTCGGCCTCGGCAACGTCGATGCTCGACTGCGCCAGGTCTACGGCGACGACTACGGCCTTGTGGTCGAGACCGGGCTCGGCGCCGGCACCCGGGTCAGCTTCCGCGTCCCCAAGTACGCACCTGGCGTTCACCCCTCGTCGTAACCTGTAGCCCATGCCCGACACGTCCTCCTCCGACCCAGGTCTCGTCCAGGCCCAGACGCCGCGGGGCCTGGACGCGCTGCTGGTCGACGATGAGGCTCCTGCGCTGTCCGAGCTTGCCTTCCTGTTGCGACAGGACCCCCGGATCGGTGAGATCCGAACAGCGACGAGCGGAGCGGATGCGCTGAGGGCGCTGGACGCCCACCCGGTCGATGTCGTGTTCTGCGATATCAAGATGCCGGGTCTGGACGGGATGGAGTTCGCCCGCGTGCTGGCCCGGTTTGCGGAGCGCCCGCAGATCGTCTTCGTCACCGCCTATGACGAGCATGCTGTCGATGCGTTCGAGGTTCGCGCCACGGACTATGTGAAGAAGCCGGTCCGCGCCGACCGCCTGGCCGAAGCGGTACGCCGGGTGGTGGCCGCCCGAATCCTCAACAACACCACCGGCGGGCTGGCGCCGGGAAACCAGCCAAGCGACCATCCCGACCCCGCCGACGAGACGATCCCGATCGAGCTCGGTGGCGTCACCACGTTCATCCAGCGGTCCCAGGTGCTCTACGCACAGGCACACGGCGACTACGCACGCCTGCACACGGCGACCGGTTCCCATCTCGTACGCATCTCCCTCACCGCCCTCGAAGAACGTTGGGGCACAGCCGGATTCGTCCGAATCCACCGCAGCACCCTGGTCTCGCTCCCGCAGGTGACCGAGGTTCGCATGGATCGCGGCCGTTGCTCGGTCCGACTCGAGGGCGTCGAGCTCCAGGTGAGTCGACGGCATACGCGTGACCTGCGCGAGCGTCTGTTGCACTCGGACAAGGTCAGCGACACCTGATGCCGGGCGCCGGGGACCAAGAGACACCCAAACGGGTCCGCATCACCTCACCACGACGCGGGGCGGCCCGGCGTGGACCCGTTCGGCCAGCCACCACCGAGATCGACGAACAGACCGGTCTCGGCAAGGTCTATATGGCCGCCCTGTTGCGAGCGCAGCTACGGCTGACAGTGTCCGTGCTCGTGGCCGTCGCCGCCGGCCTCGGCATACTGCCGCTGTTGTTCCTTGCCGTCCCAGCCACCCACGAGCTGCGCGTGTGGCTGGTTCCCCTTCCGTGGATCATTCTGGGCGTGCTGGTCTATCCAGTCGTCGCGCTTGCGGCCCTGTACTACGTCCGGCACGCCGAGGCGATCGAGCGCGATTTCGCCGACCTCGTGGACCGCCGATGAGTGCGCTGTGAACGCCGGTTTCGCCATCTCGGCCGTCACCCTCGTCTGCGTCGTCACCCTCGGCATCGGAGCATTCGGCCTCCGGCTGTCCCGAACCACCAGCGACTTCTACGTTGCTAGTCGCGTCGTCAGTCCCGGATGGAACGCCTCCGCCATCGGCGGCGAGTACCTGTCCGCAGCGTCGTTTCTTGGGATCGCCGGCCTCGTCTACACACTGGGCGCCGACATGCTCTGGTTCCCCGTCGGCTACACCGTGGGCTACCTTGTGCTGCTGGTGCTGGTCGCGGCCCCCCTGCGCCGCTCCGGCGCCTACACGTTGCCCGACTTCGCCGAGGACCGCCTGGAGAGCGTCCTGGTCCGCCGACTCTGCTCGCTGCTCGTCATCGGCATCGGCTGGCTGTATCTGCTGCCACAGTTCAAGGGTGCCGGACTCGCCCTCAGCACGGTCACCGGCGCACCCAGCTGGGTTGGCGGCCTCATCGTCGCGGTCGTGGTCATGGCCAATGTCGTTGCGGGCGGCATGCGCTCCATCACGCTGGTCCAGGCCGTGCAGTACTGGCTCAAGCTCACGGCCATCAGCGTCCCCGTGTTCGTCCTGCTCTGGCTCTGGCTGCGCCACGGAGCGCCTCAGCCGTACGTTGCGACATCCCGGGCGGGGCACGACTGGGCGCGGCCACTGAGCGGGTTCGGCGGGCGCGACCACCCGGTCTACGCCACCTACAGCATGCTTCTTGCACTCTGCTTCGGCACCATGGGCCTGCCCCACGTGCTGGTCCGGTTCTACACCAACCCCGATGGCCGGGCGGCGCGGCGAACCACGTTGGTCGTGATCGGGCTGCTTGGGCTCTTCTATGTGTTCACGCCCGTCTACGGCGTTCTGGGGAGGGTCTACCTCCCGACCCTTCCGCACGGCGCGCAAGCCGACTCGGTGGTGCTGCTGCTGCCGACAGCGATCAGCCCCGGGCTGCTCGGCGAGCTGCTCTCCGCACTGCTTGCCGGTGGGGCCTTCGCAGCGTTTCTCTCGACCGCCTCCGGGTTGACGATCTCTGTCGCAGGGGTTCTCGACCAGGATCTCCTTCGCCCGCGTTTCAGCGCCAGGACTGGTGGCGATTCCGTTGCCATACAAGGGTTTCGGATAGCTGCCGTCGCCGCAGTGCTAATCCCATACACCTTCTCGCTGCTTTCAGTCAACGTCGGTCTTGCCGATACAGTCGGCTTGGCGTTCGCCGTCGCCGCGTCTACGTTCTGTCCGTTGTTGGTGCTCGGAGTCTGGTGGCGCGGCCTGTCGACGACAGGCGCCGCGGCCGGTTTGGTCACCGGTGGCGTGCTTGCGATGTCGGCTGTTCTGGTCACCATGGTCGGCGGCGTCCGCAGTGGCTGGTCCGGCGCCCTGCTGGCACAACCGGCAGCCTGGACCATGCCCATTGCGTTCTTCGTCACGGTGGTGGTGTCGCTGAACACGCGCTCGCGGATCCCCAAGGGCACCGCAGGCACGATGGTTCGTCTGCATGCCCCCGAGGCCCTCAGTGCGGCCCTGTCCGAACACAACCCCTTGAGTCGCTGAGTAGCCCAGTCGCCGCGTCATCGTGTCGCCCATGCCGAAAGACCACCGACCACCTCGACCGTTCGGCGCCACATACTGACCGCTGGGCGCGACCGCCACCGCCACACATCGAGCCGGGCGCCCGGTGGACGCTTTGCGGCGTGCAGGGTCTGACGTGGGACAAGTCACAGTCCCTACCTTGGGAG
>JAYSQH010000091.1:0-1689 GCA_043721655.1 Phycicoccus sp.
GACGTCGATGCGCTGCGGGACCGGATCGAAGAGCTGCTCGACACCCGTGAGCAGACCGGACATGCCCCGCGCGCCGTTGTCATCGGTGCCGGCTTCATCGGCCTCGAGGCCGTCGAGGCTCTGTCCACCCGCGGCCTTCAGGTTCACCTCGTCGAGCTGGCCGACCATGTCCTGCCACCACTTGATGCCGAGCTTGCCTCGCTCCTGGCCGACGAGCTCTCAGCACACGGGGTCGACCTACGTCTGGGCGTATCCGCCCAAGCCATCACCTCGGCTCACAGCACGATGCCGGTCACGTCTGGCGGCTCTATCCGCGAGCCGGCGAGGGCCAGCTCCCCTGGCGCGGTGAAGGTCACCTTGTCCGACGGCGCCACCCTGGCCGCCGACCTCGTCATCGTCAACGTCGGTGTGCGACCCGCGAGCGCGCTGGCGGCAGATGCCGATCTGGAGCTGGGCCCGACCGGCGCAATCCGCGTCGACGCCGACCAGCGCACGTCCGACCCCCACATCTGGGCGGTGGGCGATGCCGTCGAGGTCACCCAGGCCATCACCGGCGCCCGGATCCCGGTGCCGCTGGCCGGCCCGGCCAACCGACAGGGGCGCAGGGCCGCCGACTCGATCTGCGAGCGCCGCACCACCCCCCAGGCCTCGGTCCTCGGCACCGCGATCGTGAGGGTCTTCGGCCTGACGGCCGCCACCACCGGGGCCAACCAGGCGACCTTGCGCAAGGCAGGCATCGCGCACGAGGTGATGCACATTCACCCCGGAGACCACGCGGGCTACTACCCCGGCTCCGAAGAGGTCCACCTGGTCGCGAGCTTCGCACCCGATGGCACGCTGCTGGGAGCCCAGGGGGTCGGCCGTGCGGGCGTGGACAAGCGCATCGACATCCTCGCGGTCGCCATTCGGGCCGGCATGACAGCCGACGACCTCGCAGAGCTCGAGCTCGCCTACGCCCCGCCATACGGCTCCGCCAAGGACCCGGTGAACATGCTGGGGTTCGTCGCTCAGAACGTCCTGGACGGCACCATGCCGCAGTGGCAGGCCCGGGATCTGGACGAGGCCATGGCAGCCACGCTCATCCTGGACGTTCGGTCGCGATCTGAGTTCGCCGAAGGACACCTCGACGGCGCCCTCAACATCCCTCACCTGGAGCTGAGGCAGCGCCTGAAAGAGGTCAACGCGTCCGCCGCCGGGCGCAAGGTCAGCGTCCTTTGCGCCCGCGGGATCCGCGCCTATCTCGCTACCCGGGTGCTGCTCAGCGAAGGCTTCGATGCCCGCAACCTCTCCGGCGGATGGCTTACCCTCAAAGCAGTCCACCAACACCTCTGATACCCACCGGCGGAGCCGACCCGAGGCGCCGTCCCTTTCCCACAAGGAGCCACGACCATGCACCTGCACCTCACCCGATCCTGGTCCCGACGGATGGCGGCCACGGCTCTAGCAGTGGCTGCGATCACCGGAGTCAGCGCCTGTTCGTCCAGCACGCCCATGGGTGGCTCAGCCTCACAGGGAACCAACCAGCACATGACCGCCAGCAACTTCGCAACCGCCATGAAGGCACCCGGCACGGTCGTGCTCGACGTGCGCACCCCGGCCGAGTTCGCGAGCGGGCATCTGCCTGCGGCCAAGAACGTCGACTTCGAGGGCAAGGACTTCGCGACCAGGATCTCAGCGCTGGACAAGAAC
>JAYSQH010000092.1:0-2480 GCA_043721655.1 Phycicoccus sp.
GCCAGTATCTGGGGCGGCGGCACACATCCCGGGTGGCGGGGGCGTGGCGTATTCCGTTCGATGGTGGCCCACCGGGCCGCACTGGCCGCGGCCCGAGGGTTCCGCTACCTGCAGGTCGACGCCACACCGGAAAGTCGCCCGATCCTGCGGCGCCTCGGCTTCGTCGAGCTCGCAACCACGACACCCTTTGCGCACCCCCGGCTCGTAGTACCCCGCTCACCAGCCGTCCGGTGGACCGATACTCACCACTGATACATGGCCTCGATACATGGCCTCGACGAGCTCGATCGGATCTGCCTCGTCCGGCACCTTGTCCGGCGCCCTGTCCGGACGGTGCATGACCACCCGCGCGAAGCGAAGCTCCAGTCCAGCCGGATAGCGCGGGGCCAGCACCATGATCCAATGTTGACAGGCAGATCCAACGGCCAACAGGAGGACACTCGTGAGGATCTTCGGCAAAGGCGACCGGAACGGCGAGGTTCACAAGAACATGTTCAGGGGCGACGCGATGGCAATGGCCGAAGCCGGCGACGACGAGACCGCAGGAGCTGCAACGCGAATGGTCGAACATCTGATGGACGTCGGTATCGACGGCAGAGGGTCGTTCGACTCGGCGCAACGGGTTGCCGACGTCGCCATGGCAGAGCACCTCGACGCTGAGCGCGCCATCGATGCGATGGTCCGTTCACACCTCAGGCTCGCCGCCGCCGGTGGCTTCGTCACCAGTGTTGGTGGCTTTGTGGTCCTTCCAATTGCGTTGTTTGCCAACATCCTGGAGTTCTATCTCGTGGCGACTCGGATGGTTGCCGGTATCGCCTCGATCCGCGGCTACGACATCCGCAAACCAGAGATGCGCTCCGCCGTGCTGCTCGCGCTGGTCGGCGCTGACGCAGACGACCTGCTCAAGAAGGCCGGTTTCCTCAGCACTGGTCGTCTGGCCAATCTCGCCGTCCAGCGGTTGCCCGGCCCGGTGCTGCTGGCGGTCAACAAGGCGGTGGGGTTCCGGCTGCTCACCCAAGCCGGCAAGAAGTCGCTGACCCGTCTCGGCAAGGCCGTGCCACTGGCCGGCGGTGTGATCGGCGCCGGCGTGGACACCTACCTGCTGAAGCGAATCGCAGACCACGCGCGGCACGAGTTCCCTTGTGCACAGGGGTGAGACCAGCCGTCCCACCATCCACAGACACCTGAGGCTGGATATCGCCGCCGCCCGGCGGAACCCAGAGTCGACCCATGACGACAACGATTCACCTGAGCGGACCTGCCGACGTTTTGTCCGTACTGCCCTACCAGCTTGGCTTCCATCCCCGTGACTGCCTCGTGGTGGTGAGCCTGCATGGCAGGCGCGTGGGGCTGGTTCAGCGCATTGACCTCCCGCCACCAGAGCACGTTCGCGATGCCGTAGCCGCCATGATCGGTCCACTTCGGCAGGACAAGCCAGCAGCCGTGCTGTTGATCGGGTTCGAAGAACGAGAGGGTGAAAGTCGCCCGATGCTCGACGAGATGGCCGACGTCTGCACGGCCAACCGGATCAAGATCAACGACCGCATGGTCGTACGAGGCGGGCGCTGGTTCGATCTGGACTGCCACCAGGGCTGTTGTCCGCCTGAGGGCCTGGAGCTGCCAGCCCCGAGCGAGGTGCCCGCCGTGGCTGAGTTCGTCGGGCGGGGGGTCTGCCCGCTGCCGGATCGTTCAGCGCTGGCCGATCGGGTGGAAATCCGCAGCCCCTTGTCGACCAGGGCGGTGTCAACGCTGGCGGGCGAGTGGCTGGAGCTGCGGCGCGAGGCCACCGACGCTGGTCAGGTCGAGCTCAACGAGAGGGAGCAAGGGCTCCGCGGATGTCGTGCGTTCGAGATCGCGGTCTGGTCGCGGGTCTTCTGCGACGAGGACCACGCTGAACCGATCCAGGCTCTGCCGCCTCAAGATCTGGCCATCCTCGCTGTGTCGTTGACCGACGTGGACCTGCGCGACGCGTTGATCGCGTGGTTGTGCCCTGGAACGCTGCCCCCCGAGCTCATCGACCCGGTGCTGTGCGACCAGGTCAGTGGTGCTTTCCTGGCACCGGCGTGGCTGGACCGGGAGCGTGGGGATGCTGAGCAGGTCATGGCGCTGCAGCGGATCGAGCACCGGCTGTGCGACCTGTGCGCTGCCCTTCCGGATGAGTGGGCGGTATCGAGCCTGACTTTGCTCGCGTGCTTCACGTGGTGGCGCGGGGATGGTGCGCTTACCCGAATAGCGCTCGATCGCGCGCTCCGGGTCGACCCGCACTACCGGCTGGCCCAGCTGCTCGAGCGGATGGTGGATCTGGCCATCCGGCCCGATCAGGCGACCGCTTGAACGCCGGAGCACACCTGGGCATGGTTCCCCAGCGCGCCGCTGTTTCAAAAGATGGACACCCCATCCCATTTTTCGCACCGAATCCGTATAGTCGAAGCCAGGTCACGAGTTCCAGCAATAAGCCCCGGCTTGCTGGGCGGCAACCC
>JAYSQH010000093.1:0-10514 GCA_043721655.1 Phycicoccus sp.
CCCGATCAGCTCAGCTATGCCAAGCATGTATTCGCCCGGCATGGCGTGTGGGCCGTGTTCTTCGGCCGTTTCGTGGCACTGCTTCGCATCCTCGCCGGACCTCTGGCAGGTGCCCTGCGCATGCCCTATCCGCGCTTCCTCGCAGCCAACGCGCTCGGCGGGATCGTCTGGGCTTCCGGGACCACTGCGGCGGTCTACAGCCTGGGCACGGTTGCCGAGCTGTGGCTCACGCGCTCGTCGTGGATCGCGCTGACGGTGGCTATCGTCGTCGGCCTCGCAGCCTCGACGGTGTTGCGCCGGCGGATGGATCGCGCGGTGGCCCGTTACGCCGCCGAGACGGCCGACCAGAACGCCACCGGGGCCAGTCGGCTCACAGGATGTGGCGCCCGACCGCCCACGCGGTGAGCTCGTGCCGTGAGGACAGCTGCAGCTTCCGCAGCACCGAGGAGACATGTGTCTCAACGGTCTTGATCGAGATGAAGAGCTCCTTGGCGACTTCCTTGTACTGGTAGCCGCGAGCGATGAGCCTCATCACCTCCCGCTCGCGGGAGGTGAGCCGGTCCAGCTCTTCGTCGATCATCGCGACCTCACCGGCGGCGGCACCAAAGGCATCCAGAACGAAGCCGGCCAACCTGGGGCTGAACACGGCGTCGCCGTCGGCGACCCGTCGAATCGCGTTGGTCAGGTCCGGTCCGTTGATGGTCTTGGTGACGTATCCGCGGGCCCCCGCCCGAATGACCGCGATCACGTCCTCAGCCGCGTCGGACACCGACAGCGCGAGAAAGCGGACCGGTTCGCCGGACTCGGTTGTCAAACCACGCGATCCGGAGATCACATCGCTTCCGCCGTGGCCATTACCGCCAGGCAGGTGAACGTCGAGCAGGACAACGTCGGGTCGCATCTGGGCCACCACCACAATCGCATTGTCCACGTCCGCAGCCTCTCCCACGATCACCATCGACTCGTCGAGCTCGGCCTTGATGCCAGACCGGAACATGCGGTGGTCGTCGACCAGGACCAGCCGAATGGGGTTGGGCTGCATGGACCGTGGATCAGACATCAACGCGTCCCTTCCCTGCCGGGTTGGGCAACAGCGTCCGGTTGGACATCAGCCGCTGGTTGTACATCAGGGTGTGACGTGCCCGAGACGGGCAACGAGAGAAGGACCTCGGTGCCCTGCTCGAGCCTGCGCACTGCCGCCGAGCCCCCATGCCGCGACATCCGTCCCACGATCGACTCACGGACCCCGAAGCGATCCTGCGGAACGGCATCCAGGTCGAAACCTCCACCGTGGTCACGGACAAACGCCTCGACCGACTCGGAACCCACCTCGACGTAGACAGACACCGGTGCCGCTCCATGACGGACGGCATTGAGCAAGGCCTCACGAAGGGCCCGGACCAGCGCGACCCCGCCGACATCCAGAGGGCGGTCACCGGTCACCACCAGTTCGATGGGTATGCCGTGAAGGTCCTCCACGTCGTGCGCGACCTCGGTCACCGCCGACGCGAGGCTGGACTGCGACCCGAGCGGCCCGGCATACAGCCAGCCGCGCAGCTCACGCTCCTGGGCACGGGCGAGGCGGACCACCTCCGCGGAGTCGCCCGCTTTGCGCTGGATCAGCGCCAGGGTCTGAAGGACGGAGTCATGCAGGTGCGCGGCGATGTCGGCCCGCTCGGTCGCGCGGATGCGTTGCGCCTGCTCGGCCCGAAGGTCGCCCCAAAGTCGCACACCCCATGGCGCCGCAACGAGAGCGGCGCCGGCAAGAACCGCCACGGCCGGGATCCCCACCTCCCAGAGGCCCGCGAGCCCGCGGCCCTGGGTCGCCAGAACGACGACACCGATCGTCGCCAGGGCAATACCAATCCCCAGACGTAGCAAGCCAGCTCGTCGAGCGGTTGACCCGACATCACCAGCCAGCCATCTTCCCCGCTCCGCATCATCGAGCTGAGACCAGGCGAGAACCGCTCCCCCCGCGACGGCCAGCACCGGGATCAGCACACCGAGGCGCAGGTTGATGCCGCGCTGCTGCGCGACAAGTGCGCCACCGACGGCGAGCAGCCCCAACCCCACCACGAGGTTGCGCACCGGCTCGTTGGTCGGTCGACCGGTGGCCAGCACGCGGGTTCGCGGGTCCATGGAGACTTCACGCGACTGAGGCGTGAGCCCCCAGAGGAACAGGTACGCCACGACGCCCGCTCCACCCGCAAGGCTGATCAGCAGGAATGCCAGACGGACGTGCCGGACGTTGAACCCGAGGTGCTGGGCCAGGCCGGCACAGACCCCGCCGACGTAACGGCCCTGGACCGGGCGCTCCAGCCGGCCCACCGGCCGGCGCTCGCCGGGACCGATCGGAACCGGCGAGATCTCGTATGGCGTGCGCACAAGCTCATCCTTGCCCACAACCGGCGGGCCGCGAGCCCGGACAACACAATCTCAGGGTCGGGTCAGGGTCGGGTCAGGGTCGAACCTGATAGCGAACCACCACGCCGCCGACAAGAATCGTTGACATGAGCGAACAAAGCACATCTCACCCGCAAACGGGAATGGACAGGGTTTTTGGCGGTTTGCGCCGCATCGGCATCAGGCGCCGTACGCATGACAAATGGATCGCCGGCGTGTGCTCGGGACTCGCCGACCGTCTCGGCGTCGACCCGGTGATCGTTCGCGCAGGCTTCGTCCTGCTCACCCTGCTCGGAGGTGCTGGCGTCACCATCTATCTCGTCGCCTGGGTTCTTCTGCCCAACGACAGGGACGAGATCCCGGCGCAGCGAGCGCTGCGCGACGGAAACGGCGGCTCGATCGTGCTGCTCGTCATCGCGGCGCTGGCCCTCTTCGGGGGTTCGGCGTTCGGAGGTCCTTGGTGGAGCAGCAGCTCCGGTTGGGGGTTCCCGTGGGGCCTGGCGTTCACGGGCCTGGTCATCTGGTGGCTGGTTCAACGGTCTGACAAACGTCCGGACGCCGACCAACGGTTGGGCAACCAACAGCTCGGCACCCCGACCACCGTGGTCCCGTCGCCGGCAGCTTCGGGCCCGGCGATGGCGCCCTCTGGTCCGTTGATGGCCACAGGGCGCCCGATGCCTCCCACCGCCGGGTCATCACAGACTGGGTCCGGCCCGTCACCGACTGGGCTGAATTTGACTGCCTACAAGAGAGTCGGTCGCCGATCAGGTGGCCCGCTGATGGCGCTGATCGCCGTCGGGCTGGCCCTTGCGACCTACGGCTCCCTGATCTGGGCCGGCGCTGACCTCAACTGGACGGGTAGCCACCAGGCGATCGCGTTCGCCGGCTCGCTGGCGGCGATGGGGCTGCTGATGGTCGTGCTCGGCGTCGCTGGCTGGCGGCCCGGATTCGTCACCTTCCTGGCGATAGTGCTGGCCATCGCGGCCTGGTCGAGCGCCGCGATACCCAGCGGGATCCACGTCGGCGGGCGGGTCGGGGACGCCACCTGGGCGCCCACGTCGGTAGCCGGCGACGCCAACTACCACCTGGGGGTGGGGAACGGTGTCCTCAATCTGAGCGGGCTGCCCACCGAAGGTCTCAGCGAGGTCAAGGTCCCGGCATACGTGGGACTGGGTGAGCTGAAGGTCGTGGTCCCGCAGGACCTGACCGTCAAGGTCGTGGGTCACGTGGGGCTGGGCGAGATTCTCCTGCCCGGCGACCCAGCCAGCAGCGGACAGGGCGGGTCAGACGTGTCACGGTCGGTCACCATCGGCGACGGACCAACCGAGGTCGTGGTCGATGCCGGTGTCGGCATCGGACAGCTCACTGTGGTGAAGGAGTAGGACGATGGAAACCAACACACCTGTTACGCCGTCATCCCCAGATGACAAGCCGGTCCAGGACAGGGTCAACGCGCCCGCACGTCCGAAGGGACCGAACGCCTCAGCGATCGTTGCCGGGCTGGTGGCCATCGTCCTCGGCGGACTGATCATCGCCAACGAGACCACGGCCTGGAACGTCGACTGGTCAGGGCTGGGACCAGGTGCGATCGTCGTCGTCGGTGTCGTACTCGCGGTGATCGGGGCCGTCGGCCTGGCCCGGCGCGAGCGCGACACCGACGACGGCTGACAGAAGCGATCGCCAACCGGATGTGACGTCGAGCCGGTCGAGATCGGTCGGGGGCACCCAGGCGGCAGACGCTGTGGTGCCCCCGATGTCGTGAACGACCGGTTCGGTCGGCTCGTGGCAGACCGCGCGGTAGACGACCCGCACCGCGTGGAAGTCCTCGAGCCGACCGGTCGGGGCACGGCCGATCCAGTGGCTGGTCTGGATATGGGCGAGGTCGCTGACCTCGATCACCTGACCGCTCTCCTCCCATGCCTCGCGTACCACGGCCAGCTCCGGAGGCTCTCCGCTCTTGATGCCTCCGCCGGGCAGGCCCCACTGGCCCTCCGCGTTGGTGCGGTCGGAGAACTGCGTCATCAACACACCGCGCGAGCTGGTCACCAAGGCGTAGGCCGCCACGCGTTGGTGAAGCTCGGGGACCTCGTCCTTGGCCATCACCAAGTCCGGGTCCCGACGCGTTGTCGCCCCTTCATCAGCGAAGCGGGCGGTCGACTCGCCGCCCAAAGACGGATCAACTGCACGAGCCGGCTCCACCTCGAAAGTCATTGTCAACACATGCGTTGTGACCGTATGGCTGGTGACATCTCGAGTTCGGCGAGCCTCCCAACCGTGGGCTGCGAGCAGTACCGTGGGGTCTTGCCCATGACCGAGTATGAGGCGGGCGACCTCGTTGCCTAAGGTGTCGACACCCACCACCACGAGGACCGGTGGGTCGGGGCGTCCGGTGACGGGCTGCCCGTTGGGGGAGGTCAACGTCCGGCCCCTCGTCCTCTCCGCGCTGACCCTGCCAACGCGACGGCCCGGCGATACTCCGCCTCGGCTCCGTCAAGGATGTGGTCCCAGGACTGCTCGGGCGGGTTGGTGCGGTTGTACGACGTCATCGACCCTCTGAGCTCATCGTCGACGACCAGCCGCGCGAGGGATCCGGCCATCGCGTCGTCGTCCGCCGCGAGGTACCCGTTGACACCGTCCTTGACGAACTCCTCCAGTCCGCTCCCCCATCGCCCGACGACCGGCAGCCCCACCGTCCGGGCCTCCAACGCGGCGATCCCGAACGACTCCAGCGGCGCCGGGGCCACGTAGATGTCGGCCGCGGCGTACGTCTCGCGCACCTCATCTCGGCTCACCCGGCCTGGCAGGCTGACCCACTCACGCATGTCGTGAGCTTCGATGAAGCGCTCGAGCCGGGCACGGTCAGGTCCGTCGCCGAGGATCTCGAGACGTATCCTGTTCTCGGCCGGAACCTGCGCGCGAACGCGAACCATCATGCGCAACAACGGTATTGGTCGCTTACGCGCCGCCAGTCGCATAGCCGCCACCACCCGTATGCCGTCCCCAGCCTGCCGCGTGGCAGACCGGTCTGCGGGGGTGGCCCAGCGGTCTAGGTCGATCCCGTTGGACAGGACGTTGACCGTGCCGTCTGATCCGACAATTCGCTGCAAGGGTGCGGCAGCGACGGCCGATACCGCACTCATGGCCACGCCATGGGAAGCCCACCTGCGCACGTGTCTCGTGGCGCGGAATACCGGCTCGAGTGACCCCAACATGCAATGCCACGTGATGGCGGTCGGCAGACCCAGGCCCGTGGCGACGCGGACACAGTCGACGGCAAAGGGGCTGACCACGCCCATGTGCACGTGCGCGACGTCGAACGCGCCTTCAGCCAGCAGTTGGCGCAACTGCCTTGGGGCCAAAGGGTTTACGGGAAGCTCGAAGGGCAGCTTGAGGGCCAGCCGGTGGACTGCGACACCGTCGACCTCGTCGACGAACCCACCCCGCTCGCCATGCGCGCCCGGCGTGGCCGTGAATGCCACGACCTCGTGCCCGCGACCGATCAGGCGGGTGGCCAGGTCGTGAACCTGCACCTCGATGCCGCCCAGGCGAGGCGTATAGCAGTCGGACAGCAGCGCAATCTTCACATCGCTCAGCCTCGCATGAGACAGGATGGGACTCGATGGCGCACACCATGCTGGCTTTTCACGCCCACCCCGACGACGAGTCACTGCTCACCGCCGGGACGATGACGCGCGCGGCCGCGGAGGGTCACCGCGTCATCGTGGTGGTGGCGACCGATGGCAACGAAGGTCAGGCCGCCGGCCGATTCGTGGGTGACGGCCGCCTCGGCCAGCTCCGGATGGACGAGCTGCGTGAGAGCGCACGAGCGCTCGGCGTGGCAAGGGTCGAGCACCTTGGCTATGCCGACAGCGGGTCGGGGCCGCAGCCCTTGCCTGACCCACCGGGGCGGACCCGCTTCTGTCGGGCAGACGCCGCCGAGGCCGCCGGGCGCCTGGCTGACATTCTGCGCGAGGAGTCGGTCGACGTCCTTCTGACGTATGACGCGAACGGCGGGTACGGGCATCGTGATCACGTGAAGGTCCACGAGGTCGGGGCGCTGGCGGCACAGCTGGCACAGACCCCGAGGGTGCTCCAGGCGACCGTGCCTCGCGACGCGATCTGCCGGGCCGTGGCCCTGGTCGGCAAGGTCTACCGGTTCCCCGCCACGTTCGACCCCACGACGTTCGAGCGCTCCTATAGCCCGCGCGCCGAGATCACCCATCGGATCAACGTGCGCCGGTACGCCTCTGCCAAGCGAGCCTCGATGCGGGCCCACGCGTCCCAGGCCAGCGCCGACGGCGGCGCCGACCGCACCCTCGCCGCCTTCCTCCGGATCCCGCGACCGCTCTTTGACGTGGTCTTCGGCCGCGAGTGGTTCATCGACCCTGCCCATCCGCCGGGCGCCCCGGTCTCCCGGGACGTCTTCGCCGGGCTGGCCTGACGGCCGGGCAGAGGTTGTCATGACGGAGAACCGCTCGGTCCCGCGCAGCCTGTGGCCCCCGACCCGCATCCAGGTCATCCAGGCCGTGATCGGCCTGTTCGTGGCGATTGTGCTCGTCCTCTGGTGGCTGCCGACGATGGCGCACACCACGTGGGGTGCGGTGTTCGACACGCTCATCCATGTCGGTCTGGCCCCCGTCCTGTTGTTGTACGGGCTCATGTGCCTGGGACTCTGGTGCTATACCTTCACGCTCGCCGGATCCCTGCCCGGGCTCCGGCATCCGAAGGCGCTCATCGTGAACCTCTGCGGATCGTCCGCGGGCAACTTCGTGCCGGGTGGCGGAGCGGCCGGCGTAGCGGTCACTTACGCGGCCTGCCGGTCCTGGGGCTTCTTGCGACGCGACATCTCGACCTCGATCATCGTCACCGGCGTCTGGAACATCCTTGCCCGGATGATCCTGCCCGTGACCGGACTGATCGCCCTCCTGGTCGCAGGTGGCGACCTGCCGGTGGCTGTGGTCCGGGGAGGAGTCATCGGCGCGGCCGCAGGCCTGGTGCTGCTGGCGATATTCATCTCAGGGCTCGCCAGCGAGAAGGCCGCCGACACCATCGGGAGGGCTACCGACCGGGTCCTTCGCCTGCTGCTGCGATGGTTCAGGTCCTCTCGCGAGGTGGCCTTCGGCAAGGTCATCACGGACCAGCGAACGCACATCGCCAGCGTGGTCCGGCACGGGTGGTTCAGGATGACGTTCGGGCTGGTCGGGTACTTCGCGGTCTTCTACGTGCTCTTCTGGCAGAGCCTGCACGTGGTCGGCCTGCGCATGACCTTCCCGCACATGTTCGCCGCCTATGCCGTGGGCCGACTGCTCTCAGCAATCGGCGTCACGCCGGGCGGGGTCGGAGTCACGGAGGGTGGCGCTGTGGCCGTCCTGATCGCATTCGGCGCCGACCCCGCCCTGGCTCTGTCGGGCACGGTCCTGTTCTCGCTCTACACGCACATCATGGAGGTCCCGCTGGGCGCGCTGGCATATGTCGGCTGGGCCGTGTCGAAGAAGACCGCACCCACCGACGGGCCTCCCCGTCCCGATGACACGTCCCGGGGAGGGTAGCTCAGCCGACCAGCCTGCGTACCTGACGGGTTCGGGCGCGGTCGGCCAGCTCATCGTCGATCCGCCCAGGCACGAATGGCCGGCCCAACGCACGCTCCACCGCCAGCTTGATCAGGGCGTCGGCCAGACCAGGGTTCGCCGGCAGCACCGGGCCGTGCAGATAGGACCCGAACACGTTGCCCGTGATCGCACCCTCCGTCCCATCGGAGCCGTTGTTGCCCATCCCGACCTTGACCCTGCCGAACGGTTGCTGCTCCGGCCCCAGCTTCGTTGAGCCGGAGTGGTTCTCATAGCCGACCACGTCCCCGTATGCCGTCTCGAGGACGACGGGGCCGACCATCCGTCTGGCATTGCCCTGGGTGGTGACGTCAAGGACGCCGATCCCGGGGAGCCGCTCGCCCTCGACGGTGATGAACGCGTTGCCGAACAGCTGGTACATGCCGCAGATCATCAGCATCGGAGTGCCGTCGGCCGCCAGCGCGCGCAGGACGTCGGCGTTGTGGGCCAGGTCGTGCTCGACCCGCGCCTGACCGCTGTCCTGGCCGCCACCGCCGAGAACGAGGTGCGCATCCGTCGGGAAGTCGTGGCCCGGGTGGTGCTGATGAATCTCGGGTTCGTAACCATGCCAACGCAGTCGACTGGCCAGGCAACGCGTATTGCCGAGGTCGCCGTAGATGCTCATCTCGCGGGGGTAGATGTGGACGATCTTGATCTGACCCTTGCTCTGCGTGTCGCTGCTGATTGTGTTGTTGCTGCTGTTGTCGCTGAGGTTCACGTCGGGTCCTCCCCGAACTTCGCCAGGCCGTACTTCGCAGCCAGCCTGCGGCGCAGGGTCATCATGGCGGTGTAGGTGCAGAAGATGCGCTTGGGCTCATCTCGGTATGCCGTGAGGAACCGTTCCAGCGCCGCCTCCAGGTCGGGCTCGACCTCCGCCACAGCCACGTCGTCGTACTTCAGCCTCAGCGCCATGTCGTAGGCCCGAACGCCACTGGTGAGCGCAACTCCCCTGTCCCGCAACGACTCGAAGCTGACGTCGTAGAGCCAGGAGACGTCGCGACCATCTGCGTAGTTGTCGTTGATGGCAACCATCGTGGTGACAGGCGCGTTGCCATACGTGCCGAGCGCCACGGTGAAACCAGCCGGGTTCTTGACCAGGACCAGCTCGAGTGGCTGTCCGTCGGCGTCGATGATCTCGCCGCGGCCGAACGGAGGCTCGACCCTCTCCAGAGCTACGACCGCGTCAACGTCGCGAAAGTCGTTTGCCAGCAATGCTTTTGCCGTCGTCATTGCAGCAGCGGCATTGATCATGGCGGCGAGCCCTCGTTGTTTGAGAACCAAGGGGCCAACCCGCTCACTGCCGAACCGCACCTCGAAACTGCGTTCGTCATGGGGCTTGAGCAGACCATCGGCAGCGGTGGGCCGGGGCGGCGTGAACTCGTC
Source organism: Phycicoccus sp. (assembly GCA_043721655.1). Lineage (GTDB taxonomy): Bacteria > Actinomycetota > Actinomycetes > Actinomycetales > Dermatophilaceae > UBA4719. The sequence goes on from JAYSQH010000093.1 coordinate 9,393, forward strand.
CCCGAACCGGACATCGGCTTCCTGCAGCTCAGGGAGCCGGTCGGCGATCGAGGGGTCGACGCCGAAATAGGTGACCGAGACTCCGTCGGGGACACGCTCGGCGATCCTCGACACGAAGGAGTCGTCAATGTTGAGCACCACGCCGGTTGTCGTCTGCTGCGCCAGCTCGGCGAGCAGCGTGGCGGTGTGGTCGATCTCGGCGAAACGGTCGAGCTGGTCACGCGCGACATTGAGCAGGAGCGCGTGCGTCGGCTTGACGGCATCGGCGAACTTCAACGCGTGCGCCTCATCGAGCTCGAGGACCGCGATATCCGCCCTGAGCCGTCCCGACATCGGGATCTCGGCCAGCATCGAGGAGATGACACCCCGGGTGAAGTTGCTGCCTGTGGGATTCGTGAACACGATGAGCCCGTGCTCGCGCAGGATGGCCACGAGCATCTTGGTCGTCGTCGTCTTGCCGTTGGTGCCGGTGACCACGACGACACCACGAGGCAGGTCTGCGAGCGCGTGTGTGAGGAACCGCGGGTCCACCTTCTCGACGACCAGTCCCGGAAGCGCGGAACCGCCACCCCGGAGCCTCGTTGCCGCTCGGGCGACCTTGCCAGCCGCCACTGCCACCGAAGTCCTGAGCACGGTCACACCCTAGCCAAGAGGCCCGCTGGACCAATGCGGACAAACCCGACAAAGACCTATACAGTGCGCTGTGCATATCGCGAGGCCAGCCGACGAACGGGTTCGGCCCGTGGCTTAGACCGTGGCTGACAGCCGTGGGCAAGGGGAATAACTGATGAGCAAGACAACCATGTGGCGCCGTGGCGCCCTCGGTGCAATAACGGCCGGCGCGCTTGCGGCCGGGACACTCGGCCTGGCGCCGGTGGCGTCTGCCGCAGCGACCACGACGAACGTCCATGGGGGTGACATCACCGGCTGGGATACATCGGCCACGACGGTGCTGCCGATGCCCCCCGGCTGGTTCGCGCAGTCCGACAACCAAGCCGGCACGACCGGGGTCGGAGAGGTCGTGCCTGACGACAGCCAGACGCCCACGACCGACGGATATCTGCACCTTGCCACTCCTGCCCTAGCCGACAAGGTTGTGGTTCAGCACGGCGCAGGCTCTGC
>JAYSQH010000094.1:0-2243 GCA_043721655.1 Phycicoccus sp.
GACGAGGCCGGACGCACCATGCGGGTGACCGAGGACCTGCAGTTCGGCTTCGCCCTCAACCAGCCGCTGTCGACCTTTGCCCTCGCTACGTTCGATGTCCTGGATCGTGAGTCGCCGACATACGCGCTCGACATCGTGTCGATCCTGGAGGCCACCCTTGAGGACCCGCGGCCCGTGCTGTCTGCCCAGCGGTTCAAGGCCCGCGGCGAGGCGGTGGCTGAGATGAAGGCTGAGGGCATCGAGTACGACGAGCGGATGGAGCTGCTCGAGGACGTCACCTGGCCCCGACCCCTGCTCGAGCTGCTAGAGGCTACCTACGAGCTGTATCGCCAGGGTCACCCGTGGATCGTCGAGACGGCGCTGTCGCCCAAGTCGGTGGTCCGCGACATGTTCGAGCGGGCCATGACATTCGGCGAGTACGTCGCCTTCTACGGGCTGACGCGCTCCGAGGGGATGGTGCTGCGCTACCTGTCAGATGCGTACAAGGCGTTGCGTCAGAGCGTTCCGGTCAAGTCCAAGACCGAGGAGCTCATCGACCTGATTGAGTGGCTCGGCGAGGTCGTGCGCCAGACCGACTCCAGCCTGCTCGACGAGTGGGAGCAGCTCGTCGACCCAGATGATCCCAGCCATGTCACCGGGCAGATCACACCCAGTTCCGTTGCGGCACAACCCAAACCGATCACCTCGAACGAGCGTGCCTTCCGCGTTCTGGTCCGCAACGCGATGTTCCGCAGGGTCCAGCTGGCGTCCCTGCGACGATGGATCGACCTCGGTGAGCTCGACCCGGACTTCGGCCAGGACGCATGGGAGGACGCCATCCAGGCCTACTTCGACGAGCACGACTCAATCGGCACCGGGCCGGACGCGAGGGGTCCGCAGATGCTTCAGATCGCCAAGGAGCTGGGCCGCTGGCTGGTTCGACAGGTCATCGACGACCCCAAGGGTGATCATGACTGGGGCGTCACCGCTGTCGTGGACCTGAAAGCCTCGGACGAGGCAGGAGAAGCGGTTCTGACGGTGACCGGCTTCCAGTCCCTCTAATCTCGCGGAGCCGTGCGAAAATTGGCGGATGGCAGAGGGAAACCACGACCGCGCGAACCCGCGGAGGCCCGCGTTCTTCGCCCCGCTGTCGATGGACTCCCGCGGCGGCCCAGAGTCGCTCGACCCGGCTCGCGTCACCGAGGTCGCGCATGAGACGGCTGCCGTCATCGTCAAGACTGGCAGGGCGGCTCACGATCCCGAGCTGACCGCGAGGCTTGTCGCACTGGTCGATGACTTGGGACTGTCCACTGTTGCCGAGCTCTGGGCGGACAGACCTGCTCGCAGTCTCCCCGGTGCGCTGTGGCGGCTCTATGCGCTGCGTGAGTGGGTCGGCCGCGACGGTGTGGGTGCGAGCGCGGACTACGCGGCCGGCATCCGGTTTGCCGACGTTCAGCATGTCGTGGCAGGCGTTGCAGAGCCTCCCGGACCGGCCGAGATGCGAGAGCTCACCGACGCCATCCTGACCGGCGTCTACGAAGGCGATCTGGCGATCGCGCTGGAACGGGCTTCGTCGTTCTGCCGGGTGGTCGCTGCCGGACGTGTCGAGCGAGCGAACGATGCTGATGTCAGCGACGCCCCTGACGACGACCCACTGTGGGGATCGACCCAGACACGGCGCGCGGCTTCATTGCTCACCACCGGCGAGGACCTCGAGGCGTGCGCCCGGTTATGGCGACAGGGCGATCTTCTCTGAAGGTCAGGTGACATCGAGCGGGGTCGGCGGGTTACAGTTTTCTTGCGTCGGGCCGCGGTAGCCCCGGGTCCCAAATCAAGCCGCTACGAGCGGCCACGTGCCGTGAGGCGCTCCCGGCCCGACGCCACAGCACGTTCCTTCTGCGCCCCAGAGCTGTCTGCCAGCTCAGATCCGTCCGGAAGTGGGGCGCCCGGGCTCTGGCAGCCAGCCAGCCAATGCAGCTCAGCGTCCCTCGCAGCGACTCCCCGTGATCGGCGACCCGGCCCCACCCAGGTGCATGACCGGCATACCCCGTGGGTGAACGAGCCGCGATCCTCGGAAGGCCACGCCTGGCGGGGGATCGCCTGATCGTCTTCGTGCGCTTGCCCCGGAGACCGTTGCATGGTGTTCATCATCGCCGTTGAGGTGGCCGCGGCAAGCCCTGGGGGCGCGTTACACAGATTCGGGAGATTGGCAGGCCTTCTGCTGGGTAGAATCACTGCATGGCGGACGCCCAAGACAGCCTTAC
>JAYSQH010000095.1:0-2571 GCA_043721655.1 Phycicoccus sp.
GGATCCCAAGTACACCTACCACCAGCGGGTCGCCGCGCTGGCCAACCTGGCCGAGAACCTCCTCGAGCCGCCGGCGGTGAGCGATGACTGCGTGGCCGCCCTGGAGAAGCGCATTATCTGCGACATGTACGAGGGCAATGCCCCGTATCGTCCGCGCTACCTACTCCCCGAGTACGCCAAGGTCCTGCAACGCGGTTCGGATTTTCTCGAGCTGCCGCCCGCGCAGGATCTCGACGACGCCCTCGCATACCTGCTCATCATGTACTCCCAGACCCCTTCGATCACGGGCTACCCCGTCTACTTCGGTGACCTTGACACGCTCCTCCAGCCTTATGCCGAAGATGTCGGCGATGACGACCTGTACGCGAAGCTGAAGCGCTTCTGGATCTCGCTCGACCGCCTGTTCCCGGATGCGTTCGCGCACACCGACCTCAGCCCGACCTATAACCGGGTCGCGAAGGCGATCCTGCGGCTCGAGCGAGAGCTGCTCCAGGTGGTGCCGAACATCAGCCTGAAGGTCGATCCCGCCCTCACCAGCGACGACTACCTTCTGGACGCCGTCGAGACGGTGTTCGCCTGCGGGAAGCCGCACTTCATCAATGACGTGATGATGCAGAGCGACCTCGGGCCGGACTACGCCGCCGTGAGCTGTTACAACTCGCTGCGGATCGGCGGGGGTTCGCACACCCTGGTTCGCATCAACCTCAAGGAGACGGCACTGGCCAACAGCGGCGGGGTGGACGAGTTCTTCGCCGCCACCCTTCCCTACTACCTGGGGCTCACGGCCGAGCTGATGGAGTCCCGGGTGCGGTTCCTGGTTGAGAAGTCCGGGTTCTACGAGTCCAGCTGGCTGGTCAGGGAAGGGCTGCTCTCCCTGGACAGGTTCTCCGCGATGTTCGGCATCTTCGGCCTGGCGGAGGCGGTCGACCTGCTGATGGAGCGGGAGTGCCTGCCGGGCACCTACGGCCACAGCGAGATGGCGGATGATCTCGGCTACCGGATCACCTCAGCGATCGCGAACTGGGTGGCCGATCGACCCATGCCTTACTGCGACGGCAATGGTGGGCGAGCACTGCTGCACTCGCAGTCTGGGATCGATCTGGACATCGCCGTCACGGCGGGAACGCGGATCCCGATCGGGACGGAGCCGCCCCTGATCGAGCACCTCAGGACGGTGGGCCGCCACCACCATCTGTTCGCCGCCGGCATCAGCGACGTGCTGTCCTTCGACGAGACGGCGGTCGCCAACCCACAGGCCGTCGTCGACGTCATCCGGGGCGCATTCCGAAGCGGCATGCGCGACTTCACCTTCAACCTCGACTCGAACGACTTCATCCGGATCACCGGCTATCTTGTCCGCAAGTCCGACCTCGCGAAGATGCCCGGCGCCCGCCACGGCAGCACCTTCCTCGGCGCAGGCTCCGTCGCGGACTCGCACGTCGACAAGCGCAATGTGAAGCGAGTCGTGAGCCATGAGAGCTCACCACGCATCAGTAGCTGACGTCGTCCCGTTCTCCTGGGTCGACGGGCCGGGGAATCGTTTCGTCCTCTTCCTCCAGGGGTGCAACTTCGACTGCCTGGCCTGCCACAACCCGCAGACCATCCCCGTGCAGTCCCCGCGGGCAACCACCTACACCGTGGCCGAGGTGGTGGAGAGGATCCGTTCCTCGATGCCCTACATCTCGGGCGTCACCGTCTCAGGCGGGGAGCCGACCCTGCAGCACGAGTTCGTCGGGGAGCTCTTCGCCGCGGTCAAGGCGGACGACGAGCTGAGGGGCCTGACGACTTTCATCGACAGCAATGGCAACGCCTCCAGGGACGTATGGCGGACCCTCGCGCTGGTGACCGACGGGGTAATGCTCGACCTCAAGGCGCTGGACCCCGGGAAGCACCGGGAGATGACCGACGAGTCGAACGACCTCGTGAAGGACTCGATCGAGTACCTGACGAAGCTGGGCCTTCTCTACGAGGTGAGGCTGTTGCTCGTGCCCGGCCACAATGACTCGGGCGAAGAGCTGAGACGGACGGCGCAGTGGCTGATCAGCGTGAACCCGGGCATGCGGATCAAGGTCAACCCCTTTGTGTCACATGGGGTCCGCGGGGTGGCACGCCAGTGGCGCGGGGTCTCGGAGGACGACAAAGCGCGCTATCGCTCCACTCTGCTCGGCGAGAGCGTCCGGCAGCTGGTGTTCGGGGGCGCCGGCCCGACGTAGGCTGCCCGGCATGGACGAGCCCTTCTACCTGCCCCTCGGCGACGACCGCTGGCGATCGACCGTCCACACAACCGGCCCGTGGGACGCCCGATTCCAGCATGGTGGACCACCAGGTGCGCTGCTCGCCCGCGCGATCGAGCGGTGCAGCCCGCGGGAGGACATGGTCATCGCCCGGATGACGGTCGACATCCTCGGGGCGATCCCGGTGGACGAGCTGGAGCTGCGCTCGCGAATGCTGCGCCCCGGTCGCAGTGTCGAGCTCGTCGAGGCGGCACTGTCAGCCGGCGGCCGTGAGGTTGCCAGGGCGCAGGCCTGGCGGGTGCTGCGTACAACGCAGGGAGTTGCGCCGACGCTGTCG
>JAYSQH010000096.1:0-6624 GCA_043721655.1 Phycicoccus sp.
GTGGCCGCGACCAGCGAGCCATGGGAGATCCAGGGCCGGTTCATGTCTGTCCACGTGAGCATCGGTTTAGCCACGACGGACTCTGCCAGAACAGCGGCATCAGCCTTGCTCGGTGATGCCGACGCCGCCATGTACTTGGCGAAGAAGGTACCTGGCTCCACGTCGGTGTCAGCGCCCCGCCGGCAGACAGAGCCGTAATGGCCTCATCATGGAGCAGCTTCAACAGTTCGTCATGAAGGCGCGGATCGGAGACGTCGCCTTCGCGGTGGCGAAACCGGAGGAGCTGACGGTAGAACTCGGCCAGACCGCGGGCATCCGTGCAGTCGAGGACCACCTGCCGCAGAGAAACGATCACTGGTGCCATGTCAGCAATGCTGCTCCTTGGCGAGTTGCTTCTCCATGAAGCGCAGATGAGTGAGGAGATCCGCTGGGTACTCGCGATAAGGAGCGCACTCGCGGAAGCCGAGAGATTCGTACATGGCTATCGCCTCAGCGTTCTGGTATCCGGTGTCGAGCCTCATCAACAGATACCCGTCATCGGTCGCCTCATCCACGAGTGCCTCACAGAGTCTTCGCCCCGTGCCCTGCCCCTGGAACCGTGGAGGCACGTACAGCCGCTTCATCTCGCATGAGCCGTCGTGCAGGTTGTGGAAAGCGATCGCACCACACTCCTGACCGGCCCGGACGGCCAGGAGGGTCTTCCCTTCCGGAGGTCCGTACCTCTCGGCCAGGGCATTCAGCTCGGCGTCCAGCGCCTGATGCCCACCCACGGCGTCGATGAACCCAGGCAGATCCGCGTAGCGGACCTGAAGCCACTCCCAGTACTCCCGAATCAGGCCGCCAAAGGCCTCATAGTCCGAAGCCGTGGACGCCAGGACGATCTCGTCAGCCATATGGACATCCTTCCTCACGGAGGATGGATCGTTGCGGTACAACACTTCCGTGGATGGCTTCCAGCCGCCTTATGGACGCTAGGACCTTAAGTGCGCGGGGATCAGCACCCATGACCGGGTTTCCACTATCAAGCCGACGAAGAGAACAACGTTGTCGTGAGTGCCAAGAAACCGACGAGGAGGACTACAGGGATGACGGTGACACCTAGGGCGAGAACTGCCTGGAGTGGCTGACGATGGCTGACAAGAGCTCGGAGGGACATGACCACAGTGGCGATGAGCCCGATGAGGAACCCTGCGCCGGAGATCACGACCAGATAGCCATAGATAGGCGGGACGTCGTAACAAGAGGTTCCGATGCAGAACCCCAGAAAGAAGGACAAAAAAGTGACCGCAAGGAGGAGCAGGGTGGCGCACGAGCACCACAAGGCCCAGGCCCCGAGAGGTCGCTCCCTGGGTCGTATCACTGATGACGTCATCAGAAGACCCTCTTCACCAGTAGTTTGTCCTGTCGGCACACATCTTCATTCACGTCGTGTCAGAAGTTTGTCGCCATATTCGTGAAACGGGAGTAATGCCCTTGGAAGGCAACGGTAATCGTGTCGGTCGGCCCATTGCGGTGCTTGGCAACAATGAGGTCGGCTTCGCCCTCGCGAGGTGACTCACGCTCATACATCGACTCGCGGTGAAGCAGGATCACCATGTCGGCATCTTGCTCGATGCTGTTATGTACGGAGATGCCGTTCGCGATGAAGTTATGGCCGCCCAAAACTGTTGCGTCATAGACCTCTTCGACTCCATCAGGCTCGATCGAGACGACCGAGTCCCAGAGCACGTCATTGACAGCCATGAACTCGAGGTCGGCGTCGTCCAGGACAGCAGCAACTCGACCCAGCCGCTCCCGAGACGGGGAGTGCTTCCACATCGTCGAGCCGCAGTAGGCCGTGCCCATCGCGGACTGGAACTCTCGATGGGTCATGCCCTTCTCGATCATGACTTCCTTGACGCGATCCCAGACCTGCAGCGGCACCGTGTCGACGTTGGTGTTGGCCTGCTTGTCACGGATGATCTCCAGCAGCCGCCCGGCAGGTACTGACCGATCACCATGGACGCCAATCTCTTGCAGGAAGCGGCGCTGGTCGTCAACTCCGGAGACGTCGATGGTGTACCCGCTGCGATAACCGGCCTTCTTGGTGATGTGGGTCCTGGTGGAGATGCCGAAGCGCAGTAGGAGCCGCGAGATGTCGTCCGCCAGACGTCGAGATGTCGACGCGTAATAGATCCGTCCACCTTCACCATTCTTCTTGACGGTGACCGACCCATCGGTTGCCCAGATGTGATTGATGAACAGGGCGATCTGCCTCTTGGACACGTGGAAGATCGGTTCTGGAACGAACTTCTCGTAGCTACGGAGACCGAAAAGCCCCAGCTCGTCCAACCATTCGGCGATCGGGTTGCGCTTGCCATGGCCAAGAGCGAAGGGCGCGTGAAGTCGCAGGGTCGTGCACCGCGCGGCGGGGTAGTCGTCACGGACAGCCGCGACACCAAATGACATGGCCGCCTTGGTAACTGCCCCGAGGTTCTGCTCGTCGATGCTGGCGTAGCGGATCGGCTGCCGCTTCACGAACGAACCATCGCCGAGCATGTGGGCCAGCAGCACCACTTTGTCGTCATCCCAGGGCCTGAGATCGTGCGGCGCCGGGACGTGTCGAGGCACAGCCACACGCGAGCCAGTGCGAAGGTCACCAAGGTGGGTCCAGCCCTCGTAGGCAAGGAAAGGGTGGTTCTCGGTCGCGCGGACCGTCTTGCCCGACGCCAGGGTCAGACGGAAGACCGGCTTGACGCCGGTCGGGAATACATGGGTCAGATGCCTTTGCACATATCGCAACGAGTCATCCAGCGCCCATACAGGAACATCCGTGGCGCCCTCTGCGTAGAGCTCGCCCATCGACGTCTCGGCACCGGTGTCTGCTCTCAGAATCCGCGCGTCGGCAGTCAGACAGCCTGACTCACGAAGGTCGCTCATTTGCGGGCGCTTGTCCGTGCGCTGCTCGCTGCCCCGGTTGAGTTGCGAGATCGCGATGACGGGAACCTCGAGCTCCTTGGCCAGGAGCTTGAGTGCACGAGAGAACTCCGAGACCTCTTGCTGACGACTCTCGACCCGCTTGCCCGAGCTCATCAGCTGGAGGTAGTCGATGATCACCAGGCGCAGGTTGTGCTGCTGCTTGAGGCGCCGGCACTTGGCCCGGATCTCCATCAACGACATGTTCGGCGAATCATCAATGAACAGCGGGGCATCGGAGACTTCGGCCATCGTGCGGGCCAGTCTGGTCCAGTCCTCATCGCGCATCGTGCCCTTGCGCATGTTCTGCAGCTGGATCGACGCCTCGGCCGAGAGCAAGCGCATCGTGATCTCGGTACGGCTCATCTCGAGGCTGAACAGAACAGTGGCCATCTTGTGCTTGATCGCCGCCGACCGTGCGATGTCCAAACCCCACGTCGATTTTCCAACAGCCGGCCTCGCCGCCACGACGATCATCTGACCGGGGTGCAGACCATTGGTGAGGTTGTCGAACTCGGTGAATCCCGTGGGGACACCAGTCATCTCACCGGACTTGCCGGAGGCTGCCTCGATCTCGTCAACGGTCGCCTCGAGCACATCGCCGAGGATCGCGTAGTCGTCGCCGCCGCGCTTGTCCGCCACGGCGTAGATCTCGGCCTGAGCAGCATTGACGATGTCCAGAACGTCGCCACCACCCTGGCCATAACCCATCTGGACGATCTTGGTGCCGGCATCGACGAGCCTCCGCAGGACCGCCCGCTCGGCCACGATCTGCGCGTAGTAGCCGGCGTTGGCCGCCGTCGGCACCGAGGAGATCAGCTGGTGCAGATAGGCCTGACCGCCCACGCGCACGAGGTCGCCGCGCTTGGTCAGCTCATCGGAGACCGTGATGGCATCGGCCGGCTCGCCACGGCTGTAGAGGTCCAGGATCGCGTCATAGATCAGCTCGTGCGCCGGGCGATAGAAGTCGGAACCCTTGAGACCTTCGACGCAGTCGGCGATCGCGTCCTTGGACAGCAGCATGCCGCCGATAACGCTCTGCTCCGCGTGAACGTCCTGGGGTGGAAGTCGGTCGTCAGCGGGTCCGTAGGAAGGTTGGGTCGGCCCGTCATACCTCTCGACGTTCAGCTTCGCGATCGACACGCGCGTTCCCTCCCATACCGACCCTGCAACCCGAACTACAACCAGCACACCATCCGGGTCTGACAGCCCCCCGACCGTCCAGACCGGGCTATCGTCCGCGCGGAGATCGGTACGAATCAGCCACGGTATTGCGGTCTGGCCGAGGACTCAAACAGAGGCTGTGCACATCGTGGGGACAAACTGTGCACGACACCGCTCGAGGGTGTGCACAGTTTGTGGACAACACAGTGAGTTTGGTGATCGACAGGATGCTCTACGCCGGCTGACCTGCAGATACATGGCCCACACCCCTGTGGACAAAAGATAGTTTCGACGTCTCGACGACACGCCGTCCCGCAGTGACAAAGACAGCCCGCAGAGCCTCGGTTGTGTGCGACGAATGGCCCAGCGCATGGAGATGGGCGTTCGCGACGGCTATGCGCGCGCCTGGGCGAGCTGCATCCGCGCACCTCACTTCAAATCGACGCTGAGGCTCCGCCTCGACTGCATTTGCGTGCCCATACTCTGCGAGGGTGAATGGCAATCGGAACCCGTCGGACGATCCCGGCAATCTGTTGGGCAATCCCCGAGATCCCTCGGATCACCTCGGCAGCCAGCGGCGTGAGATCCTGCGCCTGGCCGTGCCGGCGTTCCTCGCCCTCGTCGCCGAGCCACTGTTCCTGCTGGCCGACTCCGCGATCATCGGACACCTCGGCACGATCCAGCTGGCCGGTCTCGGCATCGCCAGCGCAGCGCTCATCACCGCTGCCAACATCTTTGTCTTCCTCGCCTATGGGACCACCTCCATCGTCGCCCGACAGGTCGGAGCAGGTTCTGAACAAGGTGCCGTCGGGGTCGGCGTGGACGGGATGTGGCTGGCGGTCGCGATCGGCATCGTGACCGGGGCACTGGTCGCCGCGTTTGCCGCACCGCTAAGCGCAGTCTTCGGCGCATCCCCGGCCGCGTTGGCACAGGCGGTGACCTACCTGCGGTTGTCGGCGATCGGCATACCGTCGATGCTGGTCCTCCTGGCCGTCACCGGAGTCCTGCGCGGACTGCAAGACACGAGAACGCCATTGGTCGCATCCGTCGTGGGTTTCAGCAGCAATATCGCGCTCAACCTGCTGTTCGTCTACGGCCTGCACATGGGAATCGCGGGTTCTGCCCTCGGCACGGTTCTGGCCCAGTCCGGTATGGCGTCCGCCCTCGTCATCGTCGTCGTGCGCCGCGCCCGGGGGCTCGGTGCAAGCCTCCGCCCGCACCCGGCGCGAGTGCTGAAAGCCGCACTTGACGGCGTGCCCCTGCTCGTCAGGACCCTCGCCCTTCGATTCGTCCTGCTGGTGACGACCTGGGTCGCTGCTGGCCTGGGGGACGTGCCTCTTGCGGCCTATCAGGTATCCGCCACCGTGTGGAGCTTCCTGGCCTTCGCCCTCGATGCTCTGGCGATCGCGGGCCAGGCGATGACCGGCAAGGCCTTGGGAGCCGGCGATGTTGCCGGCGCCCGGGAAGCCACGCGGACCATGTTGTGGTGGGGCGTCATCGGTGGTGGTGTGCTCGGAATCCTTGTGTTGGCTACGCATTCGCTCATACCCCCGCTTTTCACGTCCGATCCGGCTGTCCAGGCGGCGCTGGCCGCTGCCCTCATCGTGGTGGCCGTTGCCCAGCCGGTTTCTGGCTTCGTCTTCGTGTTGGACGGGGTGCTCATCGGCGCCGGCGACGGCCGGTGGCTCGCGAAAGCCCAGGTCGGGCTTTTTGTCCTCTATCTACCGCTGATCCTGACGGTTCGCGCCACCGGTGAGCCAGTGCCGGCCGGGGCGAACTCTGTTCCCGCGCCTGGGCATGCGCTGACCGTCCTCTGGCTGGCGTTCGTCGTCTTCATGTCGATGCGAGGGGTAGCCCTCGGCTGGCGGGCCCGCGGCGACGCGTGGCTGGTCACCGGCGCCGCCCGCTGACCTTTGCTCAGTTGAGGCCGGTTTTTAGCCCCGGAATCGGGCTCGGGAGCGGCCTGAACTGAGCAAAGGGCGTCAGATGGCTCCGCTGGCCGATCTTTGCCTGCTCGTATGCCGTTCGGGCCGCGCGCGTAACCGCCTGGGTGGAGACCTCGGCGACGGGAACGTCCCACCACGACTGACTCGACGGCGATCCGGTCTCCAATGCGCACTCCACGTGAACGACCGTGGTTCCAGTGGCCGCCAACGCCTGGCTGAGGCACTGCCGGAACGCGCCCAACGTCTCAGCGCGCAGGACCTGTGCGCCGAGACTGGCGGCGTTGGCGGCCAGGTCGACCGGCAGGATGTCCCCGTCAAGGTGACCAGTGTCGCCGCGGTAGCGAGAGCCGGTGCCAAAGCCAGGCGTACCAACGGTTTCCGACAATGCCCCGATCGATGCAAAGCCGTGGTTCTGGACCACCACCACGACCAGCTTGATGCCCTCCTGCACCGCGGTGACGATCTCTTGGGCCATCATCAGGTAGGACCCGTCGCCCACCATCACGATGACCTCGCGGTCGGGTTCGGCCATCTTGACCCCCAACCCCCCGGCTATCTC
>JAYSQH010000097.1:0-4331 GCA_043721655.1 Phycicoccus sp.
CCGATGAGCCGGTGGCGGATGGAGGTCCACGAGAGGGCCGATGGCGTCACCATCATCAACGACGCCTACAACGCCAACCCCGACTCGATGCGCGCCGCGCTCAAGGCCCTGGCAGTCATGGGCGAGGGTCGGCGGACGTGGGCCGTTCTCGGCGAGATGCGCGAGCTGGGGCCGGGGTCCGCCACTGATCACGAAGCCCTCGGGCGACTCGCCGCGCACCTGAGCGTGTCGCGCGTGGTTGCGGTCGGCGAGGGGACCCAGCCGATCGACCTGGGCGTCCGGCGAGAGGGATGGGGGGGTCCAGAGTCCAGCTGGGTCCCCGACACCGAAGCCGCCTATGAGCTACTCCGACAGCAACTGGTCGCGGGTGACGTCGTGTTGGTCAAGTCCAGCCGTGACGCGGGGTTACGGTGGCTCGGAGAGCGTCTTGTCGACGACACCGGGTCGGAGGTTTCCTCGTGAAGACAGTACTTCTGGCCGCGGCAATCTCGCTCGTGGTGTCGCTTCTCGGCACCCCGCTGTTCATCAAGTTCCTGGTTCGCCGGCGCTACGGCCAGTTCATCCGGGACGACGGACCGACCTCGCATCACACCAAGCGTGGCACCCCAACCATGGGCGGCGCGGTCATCATCGGGGCATCGCTGCTTGCCTACGGTGCAGCCCACCTGATCACCCTGACACCCCTGACCGTCAGTGGGGTTCTGGTGCTGTTCCTGATGTCCGGGCTCGGAGTCGTCGGTTTCCTGGACGACTATCTCAAGATCTCCAGGCAACGCAGTCTCGGGTTGCGCAGCCGCGAGAAGCTGGCCGGACAGACCCTGGTGGCGGTGGTCTTTGCCGTCCTCGCCCTGCAGTTCCCGAACGCGGCGTTCCGCACTCCCGCAGTGCCGTTCGTCTCGTTCGTGCGTGACACGAATGTGAACTTCGCCTTCACCGGGACCTTGTTTGGGCTGATCCTTTTCGTGCTCTGGGCCAACCTGATCGTGGCCGGCACCAGCAACGGCGTGAACCTCACCGACGGGCTGGACGGGCTGGCGACAGGGACCAGCGTGCTGGTATTCGGGTCGTACGTCATCATCGCCATCTGGCAGTTCAACCAGAACTGCCAGAGCAATCCCGGCCTGAAGTGCTACGAGGTCCGTGATCCGCACGACCTGGCCGTGGTGGCCGCGGCGCTGATGGGCGCCTGCTTCGGTTTTCTGTGGTGGAACGCGTCTCCGGCCCAGATCTTCATGGGAGATACGGGGTCGTTGGCTCTCGGCGGAGCCATAGCCGGACTGGCGATCACCACCCGAACCGAGATGTTGGTGATCATCCTCGGTGGTCTCTTCGTCATCATCACGCTCTCGGTGATCATCCAGGTCGGTTCGTTCAAGCTGACCGGCAAACGCGTGTTCCGGATGGCGCCCCTTCAGCATCACTTCGAGCTTGCCGGCTGGAACGAGGTCACCATCGTGATTCGGTTCTGGATCGTTGCCGGGCTGTTCGTCGCCCTCGGGATGGGCGTCTTCTACGCAGAGTGGGTTGCCGGGGCAGCGTGAGCGACGAAGACCTGAGCTACGAGCCGCGCCACGGGTCGCGCCATCTCACCCACCGCGATGCCGACTGGGCAGGGCTGCGCATTCTGGTCGCCGGCCTAGGCATCAGCGGGTTCGCGGCCGCTGACGCGCTCTCCGAACGCGGCGCCCTCGTCACCGCGGTCAGCGCAGACGCCACACCGGCCATTGGTGAGCGCGCGCGAATCCTGGAGATCCTGGACGTCGACGTCCGTCTGGGGCCGGAGCACCTGGTCGACGTGCCCGAGGGCATCGAGCTGGTCGTGACCTCACCGGGTTTTCACCCCGACCACCCCCTGCTGCTCAGTGCGGCGGCTCGCGGCATACCGGTCTGGGGCGAGGTCGAGCTCGCGTGGCGGATGCGCGCTCAGTCCGGTGCTGCGCCCTGGATCACGATCACGGGCACCAACGGCAAGACGACGACGGTCAAGATGCTGGCCTGCATCCTCCAGGCCGCGGGGCTGAGGGCGACCAGCGCGGGCAACGTGGGCACGCCCCTTCTCGAGGCGGTTCTTCACCCCGACCCGTATGACGTCCTGGCCGTCGAGCTGTCCAGCTTCCAGCTGCACTGGCAGAGGTCAGTGACTCCCGTGGCGTCGGCGTGCCTGAACCTCGCGCCCGACCACATCGACTGGCATGGGTCGTTCGACCAGTACCGCCTGGCCAAGGCCAAGGTTTATGCGGGCACCCAGATCGCTTGCGTCTACAACGTCCAGGATCCGGCAACCGAAGCGATGGTCATGGATGCCGACGTCGCCGAGGGTTGCCGCGCCATAGGTTTCACACTCGGCATTCCTGCACTCTCGATGGTGGGGCTGGTCGACGACGTACTGGCCGACCGCGCGTTCGTGGAGCAGCGCCGGACCTCGGCGGCAGAGCTGGCCACCGTGGCAGACCTGCAAGGAGATGCCCCGACGGTGGCGCCGCACTACGTGGCCAACGCCCTGGCAGCCGCTGCGCTCGCCCGCGCTTATGGAGTCGGTCCGCTGTCGGTGCGTGACGGCCTGCGAGCGTTCGTTCCCGACCCGCACCGGATCGCCGACGTCGCAACGGTCGACGGCGTGCGATTCATCGACGACTCCAAGGCGACCAACCCTCATGCTGCCGCTGCGTCACTGGCCGCTTTCGAGCACGTGGTGTGGATTGCCGGAGGCCTGCTCAAGGGCGCTGACGTCGACGCGTTGGTCCAGTCGGTTGCCGGCCGTCTGCGCGGCGTCGTCCTGATCGGGGCCGAACGCGCGCTGATCGCCCAGGCACTCGCCCGACACGCACCCGATGTCCCCATGGTCGACGTGCCCACCACGGACACTGGGGTCATGGATGTCGTCGTGGCCCGGGCGAGCAAGCTGGCTCTGCCCGGTGACGTGGTGCTGCTGGCGCCTGCCGCGGCATCCTTTGACATGTTCGCCAGCTATGGCGCCCGTGGTGACGCGTTCGCCCAGGCGGTGCACCGCTACGCGAGCCGCCCCGACGGGTCTTCGGCATCGTGAGTACGAGACAAAAGGCCGCCTCCCCGGGTCGGCCCTCGGGGTCTCTGGCTGCGTCGACTGACTCCTCCAGGGGCCGGGCCATGCCGTGGGGGGAGCGCTTCGAGTCTCCGGCCACCACCTACTACATGATGCTCAGCGCCACCGCCATGCTGGTCGTCATCGGACTGGTCATGGTGCTCTCGGCCTCCAGCGTGACGTCGTACAGCGTCAACAAGTCGTCCTACACCGTGTTCCTCAGCCAGTTCCAGGCCGCGGTCATTGGTGTCATCGGCGCCTTCGTGGCCTCCCGGGTCCCGCTGATCACCTGGAAGCGGGTCTCGGTGCCGCTGATGGCCGGGGCGATCTTCCTGCAGGCACTTGTATTCGTGCCCGGCCTGGGCGTCTCGGTCAACGGCAACCGCAACTGGATCCAGATCGCCGGTCAGCAGATTCAGCCCTCCGAGTTCGCCAAGGTCGCACTGGTCCTGTTCGGTGCCACGGTGCTGACCAAGAAGCGGCGCAAGCTGGGCGAGTTCATGCACGCCGTGGTCCCACTCGTATTCCCGGCCGGCGCCTTGCTGCTGTTGCTGGTGCTCGGGGGCAAGGACCTCGGCACCGGTCTGGTGCTCCTGGCCATCATCGGCGGGCTGCTCTTCGCAGCTGGCGTCCCGGCTCGGATGTTCCTGGTCGCCGGCGCCAGCTTTGCGGCCCTGGCCGCCGTCATGGTCGTCACAAGCGCCAACCGCATGCGCCGGATCAATGACTGGATCGGTGGTGGTTGCGTCGACCCGCACGGCTCCTGCTGGCAGACCACTCACGGCCAGTACGCCCTCGCCGACGGTGGATGGTGGGGTGTGGGGCTGGGGGCCAGTCGCGAGAAGTGGCAGTGGCTTCCCGCGGCCCACAACGACTTCATCTTCGCCATCATCGGTGAGGAGCTGGGTCTCCCTGGCACCTTGGCGATCATCGGGCTCTTCGGGCTGCTGGCGTTCGCGTGCTACCGACTGGTCCTGCGCAGCGGCGACTTCTTTGTTCGCGTCGCCACCGCTGGGGTCATGGTCTGGATCCTCGTCCAGGCCACGATCAACATTGGCGCGGTGATCGGGCTGCTGCCGGTGATCGGTGTCCCGCTGCCGTTGGTCTCGAGCGGTGGGTCTGCCTTGGTGACAACGCTTTTCGGCTTGGGGATGCTTCTGTCTTTTGCGCGCAACGAACCCGGTTGCCGCGACGCTCTGGCCGCACGGCCGGGTGTGGTACGCCGCTCACTGGCTGTCATGCCGATGCGCCGCGGTCGTAAGTGACGGTC
>JAYSQH010000098.1:0-1946 GCA_043721655.1 Phycicoccus sp.
TCCCTGCCCCAACGACATGCACTCTCCCAATCATTGGGGACGATTTCCGCCCAGATCTCGTGCACAGAGGGGACGACGAGAGTGTTTCTTGACACATACGTTCAGACCCGAGTGAAATGTCGCACATCGAGGACGATTCGACCAGCATTTGGCCAACCTTGGGTCACAAATCGTTACCGGACGGTAACTCTCCCCGCACTCGCGCCTTCAGCTTGGCCCACCGTGCGGACAGCGTCTGCTCGAAGCCCCGGTCGGTGGGCCGGTAGTAGTCGGTGTCCGCCAACAGGTCGTCAGGGAGGTACTGCTGGGCGACAACACCCGCGGGGTCGTCGTGCGCGTACCTGTAGCCCTCGCCGTGCCCCAGCCGGGTGGCTCCGGCGTATCCGCTCCCACGCAGGTGTACGGGCACCGGGCCACCCTTGCCTGCCCGGATGTCCGCGATCGCTTCGTTGATGCCGAGATAGCTGGAGTTGGACTTGGGCGCGATGGCGTTGTGCACGACCGCCTGGGCCAGGATGATCCTCGCCTCCGGCATGCCGATCTGTGCCACGGCGTGCATCGCGGCGACGGCCGTCTGCAGCGCCGTGGGGTCGGCCATCCCCACGTCCTCACTTGCCGCGATGACGATCCGCCGGGCGATGAAGCGAGGGTCCTCACCCGCCTCGAGCATCCGGGCCAGGTAGTGCAACGAGGCATCGACGTCACTGCCCCGCATCGACTTGATCAGTGCGCTGGCGACGTCGTAGTGCTGGTCGCCTGCGCGGTCGTAGCGGACAGCAGCCTGGGCCACTGCCTGCTCGACCTGGGACAACGAGATCGGGATTGCGTCGTCACTGACGCGTCCCGCGGGCTGGGCATCCAGGGCAACCCCCGCTGCCGCCTCCAGCGAGGTGAGCACGCGGCGTGCGTCTCCACCCGCCATACGTATGACGTGTCGCCTCGCCTCGGGCTCGAGGCTGAAAACCCCTGCCAATCCACGTTGTTCGACCAAAGCAGCACTGAGAACGTCGTCCAGCTCGTCGTCAGAGAGCGGCTCGAGCGTGATCAGCATTGACCTCGACAGCAGCGGTGCGATGACACTGAAGGATGGGTTCTCTGTGGTTGCAGCGACCAGGACCACCACGCGGTTCTCCACCCCGGGCAGCAACGCATCCTGCTGGGCCTTGGTGAACCGATGGATCTCGTCCAGGAAGAGCACCGTCTGCCGGTCATACATGTCCCGCTCCCGGGCGGCGGCTTCGATGACAGCCCTGACGTCCTTGACGCCGGCGGTGACCGCTGACAGTTCGACAAACCTGCGGCCGGCGGCGTTCGCCACCAGGTGCGCCAGGGTCGTCTTCCCGGTCCCTGGCGGACCCCAGATGATCGCCGACAGCGGCCCGGCAGCCCCCGCGTGACCCTCGATCAGCCGACGCAGCGGGCTGCCGGCTCGCAGGACTTTCGTCTGCCCCCGGACCTCATCCAGGGACCGAGGGCGCATTCGGACGGCCAGGGGCGGCACCGACGACGCGGTGGCCTCGAGGCTGGCCGAGGAATCGCGGGAAGAAGCCGCAAAAAGGTCGTCATCGGCACTGTTGGTCACGGTTGGCAGGTTATCTCGACGTGCCCGTGAGGCCACCAACCGCGTGGGCGCCGGTCAGACGACGTCCGCGACCTGAGCCTCGGTCGTGGCGTCGACCCCTGCCTCCTTGCGCTGGGCCGCCGTGATCGGGGCCGGCGCCGAGGTCAGGGGGTCGAAGCCACCACCGGACTTCGGGAACGCGATGACGTCGCGGATCGAGTCCGTGCCGGAGAGCAGGGAGCAGATGCGGTCCCAGCCAAAGGCGATACCGCCATGCGGAGGCGCCCCAAAGGCGAAGGCGTCCAGCAGAAAGCCAAACTTCTCCTGCGACTCGGCCTCGGACAGACCCATGATCTTGAAGACGCGCTCCTGAATCTCCCTGCGG
>JAYSQH010000099.1:0-7871 GCA_043721655.1 Phycicoccus sp.
ACCAGGCTGGCCCGCTCGCCGAGGGCGGAGCGGATTACTGCGGGGGGAAATGGCGCGAGCTCGTTGATCAGCTCACCAACGCGGGCGACGAGCGCCGGGTTGGCTCCGACTCCGCCTGTGAGGATGATCGTTTCGGGGTCGACGATGGCGCAGAGGGACGCCGCGATGGCGGCGATCCGCTGGCTCTCCTCCTCCACCAGCTCCATGGCCGGTGGGTCGCCGACTGCCGCCCTGGAGAACAGCTCTTCAACACTTGTCGGCGGGTTGCCAGCGTGCCAGCCCCCTCGGGCCTGGGCCTTGTGCAGGAGCACGAGTCCGCCGGCTTCGTCAGGGGAGGCGGGGCGGATGCGGTGGTAGCCGTGGTTCAACGGCAAGAAGGCAACCTCTCCGGCGCCGCCGTGTGCTCCTCGCAGAAGCTGTCCTTCGTGAACGATGCCAGCGCCCACGCCGGCTCCAACAGCGATCACGGCGAAAGTCCGCAAGGTCTGTGCTGCTCCCTGCCACTGTTCGCCAAGGGCGGCAAGGTTGACGTTGTTGTCCAGGACGACGGGAGCCCCAAGACCGGTTACTAGCGGGGTGCGGAAGTCGTATGGCTCGGGCTGGCCGATGTTCCACGCGTAGTGAACGGTCGAGCCGTCAGCGGCCACCACACCCGGAACCGACACCCCCGCGACGGTCAAGGCAGCGCCAGCGAAGGCAGTTCCTTCGCTCAGTGTCTTCGCAAGATCGACAACCTGCCTGACGACGCCTCGACCGCCCGACGCAGAGGTGGCTTGCCTGGTTTCGGCGAGGAGCTTGCCGCGGGCGTCACTCAACGCCACGCGCAGGTTGCTGCCGCCGATGTCGACGCCCGCGACCAGCGCCGCATCCGTGCGCACCTCATACAGGGACGCCGACCTTCCGAGAACGCCGCTGCGCTGGCCGACCTCGCTGACAAGTTGAAGGTCTTCGAGCCGATCCATCGCAGTGAAGACGGTGGGGCGCGACAAGTGACAGGCCCGGGCCACCTCAGGACGAGTGACCGGCTCGTGCTGCCCGAGCAGGAACGTCAGGACCTTTTGAACACTCGACTGAACAGCCATGCGTCCACGTCACCCCCTGCTCTTGACTCCCGCGCTTCAGGTGCAGCATACTCTCACTGATTAAGCAGATTGCCTAACAAAAGGATTCGCCATGAACCTCAACGAGGCGTCCCAGCTGTCGGGGCTTGTCGGAACCGGCCCCACCCGCCGGGTGGTTTTGACCGTTGGCGGCAGCTTGAGCCTTGCTGCCTTTCTTGCTGCCTGCGGCGTCGGCGGAGGCAGCGGTGGTGGTGGAGGTGCCGGCAGCGGCAAGGGGACTATCCGCGCGCTGGTCATGAAGCAGGCGGGCTACTCCGAGGCGGACATCCGCAAGATGACCAGCACCTTCCAGGCGGCCAACCCCGACATCAAGGTCACCCTTGACTTCGTGGCCTATGAGGCTCTGCACGACAAGACCGTCGCTGCCGCGCCGGCGGGGACCTATGACGTGGTGCTCATCGACGTCATCTGGCCGGCCGAGTTCGGCACCAAGAAGATCGTCGCCGACGTGTCGGGCAAATGGCCGGCAAGCTGGAAGGAGCAGATGCTCGGTGGCGCTGTTGCCACACCGCAGTTCGACTCCAAGTTCTACGGTGTGCCGTGGATCCTGGACACCAAGTACTTCTTCTTCAACGCCGAGCACCTAACCAAGGCAAAGGTGGACGCCGCGCAGCTGGACACGTGGGACGGTGTGCTCAAGGCGGCTCGTGCCCTGAAGTCCAGCGGTGTCAGTAAGTACCCGTTGATATGGTCCTGGCAGCAGGCTGAGGCGTTGATCTGCGACTACGCCACACTGCTCGGCGCGTTCGGCGGCACCTTCCTAGACGCTTCAGGCAAGCCTGCGTTCCAGCAGGGTGGAGGAGTGCAGGCGCTGGAGTTCATGTCCCAGAGCATCACCGACGGCCTGACCAACCCGACGTCGACGCAGTCCCTGGAAGAGGACGTCCGTCGGGTCTTCTCCGCCGGCCAGGCCAGCATGGCGATGAACTGGACGTACATGTTCGGGATGGCCAACGATGCCAAGGAGAGTCAGGTCGCCGGCCACGTCAAGGTCCTGCAGACGCCCGCGGGCCCGGGCGGGAAACGACCGGGCGTCAACGGCAGCATGGCCTTGTCCCTCAGCGCGGAGAGCAAGAATCAGGACGCCGCGTGGAAGTACATCACCTACCTGACCAGCCAGCCAGTGCAGAACCAGTTCGCCCTCAGCTCCCTGCCCGTCTGGAAGAGCTCGTATGACGACCCTGCGGTCGTCAAGACGAACCCGGATGTGGTCGAGCAGGCCAAGAAGCAGCTCGGTGACCTGATCCTGCGCCCCCAGGTGAAGAGCTACAACGCCATCTCGCAGGTCCTGCAAACCGAGATCCAGAACGCGCTGGTGGGCAAGAAGTCTGCCCAGCAGGCGTTGAACGACGCCGCCGACAAGACTGCCACCCTGCTCACCTCGTGAGCGCGACCCAAGCCACGACCCCTCTTGTGAGGAAGCGGGGTCGTGGGTCAGGCGTCAAGGGGGAGGCGCGTTTCGCGTTCCTGCTTCTGCTTCCGGCTGTTCTGGTCGTCTTCGGGGTCGTGCTCTATCCCGTCGCCCGGACCTTCGTGATCTCCCTGTTCGCTGTGGACAGCCCCCTACCGGGGTCCTACCCGTTTGTCGGGCTCAGCAACTACACCCGCGTCTTCCAAGACCCTGCGTTCTACGGTGTCCTGGGCAACACGATGTACTTCACGCTGGTGTCCACCGGCGCTGAGCTCGTCTTGGGAATCGCCGTCGCGCTGCTACTCAATGCCCCACTGCGGGCGCGCTGGTTCTGGCGCAGCCTGGTGGTGCTGCCCTGGGCGCTACCCACGATCGTCAACGGCGCCTTGTGGAGATGGATCTACAACGGGCAGTACGGAGCCCTGAACGGGCTGCTTGAGGCACTGCACGTGACCAGCACACCCGTGCAGTGGCTCGGCTCGCCGTTCCTGGCACTGAACATGGTCATCGTCGCGGACGTCTGGAAGAACACGTCGATCGTCGTGTTCTTCATCCTCGCCGGCCTGCAGACGATTCCTACCGAGCTGTACGAGGCAGCCCGCATCGACGGAGCCAGCGCATGGAAAGCGTTCTGGCGGCTCACGTTGCCGCTGCTTGCGCCGAGCATCGCCGTGGTCCTGGTCCTACGCACCATCGAGGCGTTCAAGGTCTTCGACATCATCTATGTCATGACAGGTGGGGGACCGGCCAGCGGTACCCAGACCGTGGCGTTCTACACCTACCTGCAGGCGTTCTCGAACCAGCTGTTCGGCTACGGGGCCGCACTCGCATACCTCATTGTGTTGGCGGTCTTCGCCCTGGCAATGGTGTACCTGCGCATCCTGCGCCAAGGCCAGATGGCGGGTGTCGAATGAGAAATAGCCGTAAGTACATGGTCGCCATCCACGTCGCCGCAGTCGTGATGGCCGTTGTGATCCTGCTGCCGTTCGCGTGGCTGGTCATCTCCAGCATCTCCCCAGCCACCGACCTGGTGTCCGCCCACATTCACTGGTGGCCGGCTCACCCCACCCTGTCGCGTTACAAGGCAGTCTTCAACTCCTCGGTGGGTGGTGGTGACAACGTCGCCGCCAACTTCCGGCTGGCTATGGGCAACAGCCTCATCGTCGCCGGAGCCACCACAGCCATCTCCTTGACCATCGGCGCCCTCGGCGGCTACGCCTTTGCCCGGCTCAGGTTCCGGCTGCGCCGTACCTCGCTGTTCACATTCCTGGCCGTCTACATGCTGCCGCCGATCGCCCTGGTCATCCCGCTGTACCTGGCGCTGGCGAACCTGCACCTGCTCGACAGCAAGATCGGGCTGATCTTGACGTACTGCTCTATCGTCACGCCTTTCTGCCTGTGGACTATGAGCAACTACTACCTCAGCCTGCCCGCGGACCTCGAAGAAGCCGCAAGAGTCGACGGCTGCTCTCGACTCGGGGCACTCGTACGGATAATCCTTCCGCTATCGAGGCCAGGTCTGCTCACCACGGCCATGTTCGGTTTTCTGCTCGCCTGGGACGAGTTCCTCTTCGCGTTGATCTTCACCTCAACCAGCAACGCCAAGACCATCCCCGTGGCGATCGCCGAGTTCACCGGCAAGTTCTCCTCCGACTTCGGCCTCATCGCCGCCGGTGGTGTGCTGGCAGCGGTTCCACCGGTGATCCTCGCCCTGATGTCCCAGCGCTTCATCGTCGGAGGACTGACCTCCGGCGCCGTGAAAGGTTGACCTCGCATGCTTTTTACCGACGGCATCGCCGCCCAGCCCAACGCTCTGGCCCGCAGCGCCAAGTCCCTCAGCGACGCACTACGTGACTTTCCGTTGCCGCGCACGCGTGACGTCATCGCGCTCGTGGGCATCGGCGCCAGCGAGTACGCCGCGGCCAGCGCCGCGCCGGTCTGGCGTGGCCAAGGCCTGCGGGCGTTCGCAGTGTCCTCGTCCCAGCTGCTGAAGAAAACGAAGCCCGTCGCCGACCTGTACGTGGGCCTGAGCGAGTCCGGCCGCAGCGCCGAGACCGTGGCCGCGCTGAGCCAGCTCTCGGGCACCAGACGCGTGGGGTTGACTAACTTCGCAGACTCGCCTCTGGTCTCGGTCGTCGACGAAGCGCTCTACCTGGACAGTGGCCCGGACAGTCCCATCTACACCACCGGTTATACGGCCACGCTGCAGGCGCTCGGACTTCTGGGCGAGCACTGGTCCGGACAGGCAACGGACTGGAGCGCGCTGCCCGAGATGGCGGCCACGGTGCTGGACCACGCGGCCCCGGCCATCGCAGACCTCACCTCGGTCCTCACCAGCGTTCAGGTCGTCGACGTTGTCGCCTCCGGCGCCTCCAGCGCAACCGCGGGTGAGGGGGCGCTGATGTTGCGTGAGTCCGCGCGGCTGCTCACCGCCTCGCACGAGACGTACAACTACCTGCACGGCCCCATGGAACCGCTGGACCCACGGACCGCCTGTGTGATCATCGGCGACGGGCGTGAGCTCCGCCTGGCACGGGACACCAGCGAGCTGGGATGCCCAACCCTGCTCATCACCACCCGCTCAGACATCACGTCGTCAAAGACGCTGACGGTCCTGACCCTGCCTCGAGCCTTGTCACCGCTGGCGCAGGCAGTCCTGGAGATCCTGCCGCTGCAACAGCTGGGCTGGGCGGTGGCCTCGGAGCGAGGTCTGGCGGTTGACGGTTTCCGGCACCACCAAGACGACACGAAGCTGAGCTGAGTCGATGACCAGCTCCATCAGCGTCATCGGCAACATCCAGCTCGACGTTCTCGCCAGCCCGGTAAGCGCCATGCCGACCCCCGGGGGTGACACCGTCATCGACCACATCGTGGTCCGCACTGCCGGAGCCGCCGGCAACGTTTCCCTGGCCCTGGCCGCGCTGGAGGTGCAACATCGGCTGTTCGGCGCCGTTGGGGACGACGACGCCGGCCGCTGGATCGCTTCGGAGCTCGAACGCCTCGGCCTGGAGGAAGACGTCAGAATCGTGCCGGGGGAGGCGACCGGGATATCCATTGCGCTGGAGGCCCCAGAACGAGAACGGGCATTCCTCACTGCGCACGGCGTCCTGTCCACATATGGGATCAGCGACGTCCCGTCAGACGCCTGGGAGGCAGACCTTGTCCTGCTCACCGGGTACTTCTCGCTACCTGACTTGCGCGGGGACGGAACGTTGAAGATCTTGCAGAACGCGAAGCACGCAGGTGCTCGGACGTTCTTCGACACCGGTTGGGACCCCGAGGAGTGGGCTGGTGACGCAGCCCGCGAGGTCCTGGCCATGCTCCCGCACGTTGACGTGTTCCTGCCCAACGAGTCAGAGGCATTTGCCCTCACTGGCGAAACCGATGCCGCTGCAGCAGCGGTCGCCCTGACCGTCCACTGCCCCGGCTGGGTGGTCGTCAAACTGGGCGCCCGCGGCCTGCTGGCCGCAGGACCGAGCGGTGCGCGGCTCACCATCGATGCCCCTGCAGTGACGGCCATCGACACAACCGGTGCTGGTGACAGCCTTGTTGCCGGGTTGCTCGCCGGCCTTGCGGACGGCCACGACGTGGAGAGCGCCCTGTCAACCGGGGTGCGCGTGGCCTCCACCGTCGTGGGACGCGATTCCCACCGCCGATACCCGACCAGACAAGAGCTGCTCTCCCTCTCATAACGGTAGTCATCATCAGCGCCGCAAGAGTCAGACTTTGCGGCCACCCTGATCAGGTCCGCGCGGGATGTTGCCTCGAGGTTCGCAGATGGACTTTCAGATTCGATCACCGAAGGAGCAGAGCGTGGAGACGATCATGGCTCACGAGATCGCGGAGCAGCCGGTCGCGATCGCGGCAACCCTGGCGGTGCTGCGGCCGCTGCGGGCACGGATCGCGCAGCTTGCCCGGGGCCGTCGGCAGATTCTGTTTGTAGCGCGGGGCTCCTCGGACAACGCCGCTATCTACGGTCGTTACCTGCTCGAGGTGCATGCCGGGCGGACTGCCTCCATGGCTGCGCCGAGCGTGGCAACGCACTACCGCAGTGAGCTCGACCTGACCGGCGCCCTGGTCGTCGCCATCTCCCAGTCCGGTCAGACCGAGGAGATCATCCAGACCCAGGACTGGGCCAGGCGCTGCGGGGCTGCCACGATCGCGGTCACCAACGTCGAAGGCAGCCCGCTGGCCAGGGCCGCTGACCTGGCGCTGGTCACCCTGGCCGGCCCGGAGCGGGCAGTCCCGGCGACCAAGACCTTCACCACCCAGCTGGCCGCCATGGCGGTGCTGGCCACGGCACTGGCACCCGACCCGAGCGCGCTGGACGGCGACCTGGACCGCGTGCCGCAGGAGATCGACAGGCTGATCGCCCAACGCACGGGTGTCGACGACGCCGTGACACTGCTGGCTCGTACCAACGAGGTCCTGGTCAGCGGACGCGGGCTTGCCTTTGCCGCAGCCGTCGAGACTGCGCTCAAGCTGGAGGAGACCTGTCTGCGGCCGGTCCGGGGGCTGTCCTACGCGGACCTCAAGCACGGCCCGATCGCGATCGTCGACCCGCAGCTGGTCTCGATCGTTGTGGCCGCCCAGGACGGGCCCATGCTCGAGGGTCTCACCGAGCTGTTGGGTGACCTTCGCTCGCGTGGGGCCTTGACGGTTGGTATCGGTGGGGACGCAGCCTTCGCCGGCGCAGCTGACGTGTGCGTGGCTGGGCCCGACCTGCCCGAGGCGGTCGCGCCGATCGCCCTGGTGGTGGCCGGTCAGTTGGTCGTCGAGGGCCTCGCCCGGGCGCTCGGGCTCAATCCCGACGCCCCCCGCGGGCTCCACAAGGTGACCCAGACCGACACCTGAGCCGCCAACCGCGACGGTGGAGGATCGGTTTAGGTCCGGGTTGAGCTCGACCCACCGCTCGCCGAACTACGACGCGGTTCGTCCCGTATGCGACCCCATTGCGGATCCTGACCATCGTCGGGCTCGCCCTCCCGAACGTGGTCGCAGCCCGCTCCGCCATCGGGGACGGTGGAGGGTCGATAGATTACGACCGGACATGTCTGATGATCCGACTAATCCGGCGGTCCTCAACTTTGAGATAGTGGGCTGCCTGGAAGCCAGGTCAGCCAGTTGCGTCATACCGCCGCGTTTCGGCGATGCGGACGACCGGATCTGCATGTTATGTGGGCTGTCGCCCACTCTGTGCCGCTGGTAGCGGCTCGCGGCATTGTCAAAGGCGTGGCACGAGGGGTTCGGTGTGAACGGCCGCCGGCTGCCTAGAGGTTAGGCGCGAGCACGCACGCACCAGGCTGAAGCTGCGACCTCGAAGGGCGCCGCTGGCAGTA
>JAYSQH010000100.1:0-2651 GCA_043721655.1 Phycicoccus sp.
CGAACCCGACAAGGCCAACGAGGGCTACCAGCGCGCGTTCGCCGAAGGGTCGGTCACCGACTACCCACTGACCATGCGCCACCGCGGCGGCGCTCTCACCGACGTGTTGTACAACGCCTCCGTATACCGCGACGCCGCAGGCAGCGTGCTCGGCGTGTTCGCCGCCGCCCGCGACGTGACCGAGCAGAAGCAGGCCCAGGCCGCCATCGCCCAGCAAGCCAAGGAGCTGGACCGGCTGGCGGAGCTTGAGCGGTTCCAGCGGCTGACCGTCGGGCGCGAGCTCAAGATGATCGAGCTGAAGAAGGAGATCGAGCATCTCAGGAGGCTGGTCGATGTGGACGGCGGTAGACCTGATGGTCCGCTCTGAGGCGCGGCTGGCGCGGGGCCACGGCGCTGACGTTGAGGCTGACGGCGACGCGGGGATCTCCACTGATACTGACGCGGCGACCTTCACCAAGGCCATCCTCAACATCCTCGACGACTTCGGCGAGGAACGCGAGAGGCAAGCCGAGAGCCAACGCGCCCTCATCAACATGCTCGAGGACATCGAGTCCGACCGCAGTCGACTCGCAGCCACGCAGAGCGCCATCCTCAACATCCTGGACGACTTCGACGCAGAGAGGCGCAAGGTCGAGGAGGCCAACGTGGATCTGGAGGCGGTCAACGAGGCCATGCGCGGCTTCGTCGCCGTCGCCGCTCATGACCTGCGTTCGCCGCTCGCGTCAATTGTGGGCTTCTCCGCTCTCCTCAATGAGAGCTGGAGCACCCTGACCGACGAAACCCGGCGCAAGTTCGTCAGCACCATCGATCGTCAGTCCAACAATCTCGCCAAGCTCGTCGATGACCTGCTCACGCTGTCCAGCGCCGAGGGTGGCTCGATGACCACCCGACCGGAAATGATCGTGTTGGTGGAAGCCATCAACCGATGCCTCAAATCGGGCGCCGGGGACACATCTCAGGTGGCAGTGTCCTGCTCGCCGGACCTGGTTGTCCGAGTGGACCCGGATCACCTGGCACGCATCCTTGACAACTACGTGCAGAACGCCCTCAAGTACGGCGCCGCACCGGTGCAGATCGAGGCAGCCCGGCTGGGCCACATGGTCGAGGTCCGCGTGAGCGATCGTGGTGAGGGTGTGCCACCGGACTTCGTCCCCAGGCTGTTCGGCAAGTTCGCCCGAGCCAACGCCCCGGGTGACAGGGCTCAGAAGGGCACCGGTCTCGGTCTGTCCATCGTGAGAGCGCTGGCCGAGGACAATGGCGGTGAGTCCTTCTACGAGGCCAACGTCCCCCATGGCGCATGCTTCGTCGTCCGCCTGCCCCTGGGGCCGGGGTCACAGGGATGAAGGTTCTCGTCGTCGTCGAGGACGACCCCGACGTTCAGTTCCTCATCGAGACTGTCTTCTCCGAGGATGGCCGCTTCACCGTTGGCGGTGTTGCGGCCAGCGCCGAGGAAGCCCTCGAGCTGACGCGAACGACTGAGCCAGGAATCATCGTGCTCGACCACGGATTGGCGGGGGCGCTGACCGGCCTTGCGGCGGCGCCGCAGTTCAAGGCGGTGGCACCATGCGCAAAAATCATTCTCTTTACAGCCCATGCCGAGCTTCGCCACCCCGCCGCCGACGAGCCCGCCATCGACGCGTTCCTGCTCAAGACTGACATCTCGCAGCTCCTGCCGTTGGCTCAACGACTGGCCGGCTTCGGCCCGATCCCGGGCTGACACTCTCCTGCGCGCCCGATCCGCACAGGGACTATGACCGGGCAGGCAGAAACGTGCGGACCGCGTCACGGAGCTCAGTTGCCGTGAACGGCTTCGTCAGGTAGGACACGCAACCCGCTTCAATGGCATCGACGCCGAGCTGGTCAGAGGAATACGCGGACAACGCGATCACTGGGGCCGCATTGCCCAGCTCGTGCAACAGGTCCAGGCCATAGATGTCTGGAAGGCGCAGGTCGAGCAGGATCAGGTCTGCGCTGGACCACAGATCGACAGCCTCGGCCCCGGTTCCCGCTTCCAGGAATGTGTATGGCTCGCCACTCAGCGTCAGGCGAAGCAGAAGCCGGAGGTCTTCCTCGTCCTCGACTATCAAGATGGTCGTCATTAGTCCACCGAGAACCGAAGGGTGAACACGGAGCCGTGTGGCTCTGCGCGGTGGTAGGAGACCGCACCCCCGAACGCGACCATCAAGCGGTGCACGACCGCGAGCCCGAGACCTGATCCCTGTCCCACGCCCCGATGCTTGGCGAAGGGCACGAACAGGTCTCTCAGCTGGTCGTCGGGGATACCAGAGCCGTCGTCGCGAACGTCGACGACCAGCTCGTCGGCAAGTCTGCGCGCCGTCACCGAGATGCTGGCACCCCCGTGGATGAGCGCGTTGGTGAACAAGTTGACGAAGACACGCTCGAGCTCGATCGACTCAGCCAACACGGTGATGTCGTCGGCGATGTCGATGGTGAGCCCGTCGCTGCCTTCAGGCAATGACGCCACGGCCGCCATGTGTACGGCGTCGACCAGAGAGACGGGCCCGAGGAGCATCGAGAGTCCGAACATGACCGACGGTGCGTCCTTGTCGAGGGCCACCAGGTCGAACAGGTTCGTCGACAGATCACGCAGCCGCTTGGACTGGCGAACCAGGGCACCCAACGCTGCCTCA
>JAYSQH010000101.1:0-4321 GCA_043721655.1 Phycicoccus sp.
AGCGAGCCCGCCGCCGCCCTGCTGCCCCGGGCGAGCAAGGCGGCAGGCGCATGAGCCCGGCCGGTTAGATGCTCCAGACGACGAGGTTCTCGAGACTCGCGGCTGTCGTCGCGGTGGGGGTGCTGTCCCTGGGCGTATCCGCGTGCAGCACCGACGCCAACTCCATTGCGGCGCAAGCCAAGTCGGGCGATGGCAAGGGTTTCATCTCGGGGGATGGCAGCATCGAGCGCGTGGCATTGGGTCAGCGCTCGACCCCGTTGGCCTTGACCGGCACCACCCTCCAGGGCACGTCGTGGAAGATCACCGACGCCAAGGGCAAGGTTCTGGTCCTCAACGTCTGGGGCACCTGGTGTGGTCCGTGCGTGGCCGAGGCACCACACCTGCAGCAGGTGTGGTCGGAGATGTCCCGAGCTGGCAAGCCGGTGCAGTTCATGGGGATCAACTACCGCGACAGCCCCGAGACCGCCGCCGCCTTCCTACGGGCCAACAAGATCGCCTACCCATCACTGCAGGACGACGGCGGTCGGACCCTGTTGGCGCTGCGCGGGAAGGCGAACGCGACGCCCACGACGCTGGTTCTGGACCGTCAGGGCCGCATCGCCGCCCGGGTCTCCGGGCCGGTCACGGTAGCGACGTTGAGCGGGCTCATCAATGACGTCCTCAGCGAGAGCGCGTGATCGCTGACGCCGGCAACATCATCACGTCCGGGTCACTGCCTTTGGCCATCGTGGTGGCCCTTGCGGCGGGATTCGTCTCTTTCGCCTCCCCGTGCGTCCTGCCCCTGGTGCCGGGTTTCCTTGGTTATGTGACCGGGCTGTCCGGCGTCACGCTCGAACAGCGCAGCCGAGGACGGCTCATGGTCGGGGCGCTGCTGTTCGTCCTGGGGTTCAGCGCCGTGTTCATCGCTGTCGCTGTGACCGTCTCTGCCGCTGGCACGCTGCTGAAGGATCACCAGAGTCTGCTGATGCGACTCGGCGGCGTGATCGTGATCCTCATGGCGCTGATGTTTCTCGGCCTCGGCAGCCAGCGCAGCTTCGCGCCCCGGTGGAAGCCTGCTGCCGGTCTGGCCGGGGCGCCCTTGCTCGGCATGGTGTTCGGCTTGGGGTGGGCTCCTTGCATTGGCCCGACGTTCGGGGCGATCATGGCGCTCTCGACCGCCCTGTCGGGCGACCAGCACCTCATTGCCCGCGGCGTCGGGCTCGCCACGGCATACTCGCTGGGTCTGGGACTGCCGTTCCTGCTGATCGCCGGGGGCTACTCCCGCGCCGGCCGCGCCTCACGTTGGCTGCGGGAGCACCACCGCGGCATTCAGATGGCGGGCGGTGTTCTGCTGCTTGCCGTGGGGCTCCTGCTCGTCACCGGCTTGTGGGAGATCGTGATCACCGCCATCCAGGGCGGTCTGGTTCAGCAGTTCCGGACGGTGTTGTGATGACGAGTGTGCCGCGATGAGCCAGACCCGCATGGACACCCGTCCCGACGAGACTGATATCACCCAGCCGACACTCGGTCCGCTCGGCCTGTTGCGATGGGCGTGGCGTCAGCTCACGAGCATGCGCACCGCCCTGTTCCTGTTGCTGTTGCTGGCGATTGGCGCGGTGCCCGGCTCTATCTGGCCACAGCGCAACATCGACGCGGGGCGAGTGGCCGACTACCTGGCCCGCCACCGGAGTACCGCTCCGTGGCTCGACCGTCTCGGCTTCTTCGACGTGTACGCCTCGCCATGGTTCGCTGCCATCTATCTGCTGCTGTTCGTCTCGCTGGTGGGCTGTGTCGTTCCGCGTTCGAAGATTCACTGGCGGGCGATGCGGGCGCAGCCTCCGGCGGCGCCACGCAGGCTGGAGCGGCTGCCCGAGTATGGCGAGATCGAGGTTGACGGAACGCCTGATGGCGTGCTGCACGTTGCACGGGAGGTCCTGCGCGGCAGGAATGTCCTGGGCAGTCGCAGCCCGTTCAGGCGCTGGCGAATCCGTTCGGCTGGAGAGGCTGACGTCGCCAGCGAAAGTGACGGCCTCTGGCTCAGTGCCGAGTCCGGTTATCTGCGGGAGACCGGCAACCTGGTCTTTCATACAGCGCTGATCGTCGTGATCGTGGCAGTGGGAGTCGGGCACCTGTTCGGGTGGCGTGGTGACCGCATCCTGGTCACCGGCAAGAGCTTCGCGAACACGATCTCTGCCTATGACACGTTCGACCCCGGTCCCTGGGTCGACACCGAGGGCCTGTCGCCGTTCACTGTTGCGCTCGACAAGCTTGACGTCTCCTTCGAGGAGAGGGCCGGCGGGGCGCAGCGTGGAGCCCCGCGCGACTTCACGGCATACACGCGAACGCAGGCCAGCCTTCAGGCTTCCCAGGTCAGTCAGACCCTGAAGGTCAACGGGCCGTTGAAGTTTGGCGGGGCGTCGGTTTTCCTTCTGGGCAACGGGTATGCGCCGGTCATCACCGTGCGCGACGCGACCGGGCAGATCCTCATGCGTGAGGCCACCCCGTTCCTTCCCCAGGACGCCAACTACAGGTCGGTCGGCGCCGTCAAGGTCTCGGCAGCCAGCCCGAGACAGCTGGGGTTCTTCGGCTTCTTCCTGCCCTCGGAGTACCTCGACCAGAACGCCGGGCCCTCGTCGTTCTTCCCCGGACTGAAGAACCCGGCGTTGGCACTGGGCGTCTACGAGGGCGAACTGTATCCGCAAGGTCGGCCCCAGTCCGTCTACACGCTCAACACCGAGAAGATGACACAGCTCAAGAACGCCAAGGGGGATCCGTTGCGGCTGCTGCTTAAACCGGGGCAGACCACACAGCTTCCCGGTGGCCGCGGAAGCATCACCTTCGACTCGGTCCAGCGGTGGGCGGGGCTCTCGGTGCGCTACGACCCTGGCAAGGCCCTGGCGCTGGCCGGTGCTCTGGCCGCGCTGGCCGGGCTGATCGCCTCGCTGCTGATCCGGCGTCGCCGGCTTTTCGTTCGCGTGAGTCCCCGAGGCCGACGTACGGTGGTCTCCATCGGTGGCTTGGCCAAGGGTGAGGACCCCGGGCTCGGAGCCACGATCGAGGACCTGCTCAGCACCATCGCCGAACGGACAGGCACCAAGGTATGACGAACGAGACCCTATCGCTGTACGCCAACCTCAGCGTCTACTCGGCCATGGTGGTGTTCACCATCGCCATGATCGCCTTCGCCATAGACCTCGCAGGGGCTGCCCCAAGGGTCGAAGGGGTGGCGCCCGCGATGCAGAACGAACCGGCGCTGGTCGGGAGCGGGCCATCCGTTGGAGCCCCTGCGACCCCTGTCGCCGGTGACGTCCCGGAACGGCCGCGAAGACGCAAAGCGGCCGGAGTCGCGATGATGCTGACCCGGCTGGGCGGCCTCCTCCTGATCGCTGCCGCGGCCATGCGTGGACTGTCCGTCCATCGCCCACCGCTGGGCAACATGTTCGAGTTTGCCCTCGTGGGCTGCATGTTCGTAGTCGTCGTCTTTGTCGCCATCAGCTTGCGCCGCGACATTCGTTGGCTGGGGCTGTTCGTCATCGGCCCGGTGCTGCTGACCCTCGGACTGGCCATCACGGTCTTCTACACCGATGCCAGTGAGCTGCTGCCCTCACTCAAGAGCGTCTGGCTCGTCATCCACGTCACGGTGGCCACGTTCTCGGTGGCGCTGTTCACGATCGCGTTCAGCGTGACGATCCTGCACCTGGTCCAGTCGTGGCTGGAGTCGCAGGACCCTGCGGGGATGTCACGGGTCAAGACCATCGTCAACACCGCCCTCCCACCGTCGAGGTCACTGGACCGGACGGCGTACGGGATCCACGTCGTGGCGTTTCCGCTATGGACCTTCACCCTCATTGCGGGTGCGATCTGGGCCGAACAGGCCTGGGGTCACTACTGGAACTGGGACCCCAAAGAGGTGTGGACGTTCGTGATCTGGGTCGTCTACGCCGCCTATCTGCACGCCCGCGCAACAACGGGGTGGTCGGCGCGGTCGGCCAACTACCTGGCCCTTGCCGGCTACGGCTGCATCTTGGTCAACTACATGGTTGTGAACGTCTTCTTCGTTGGTCAGCACTCTTACTCAGGGATGTGAGCATGGCCCGCTACTCGGTGTTGCGGCTGATGATCTTCTTCGGGTTCGTCTCTGCACTATGGCTGCTGGGCGTTCGTAACCAAGTGTGGTTGCTCATCATCGCGGCGCTGGGTTCTGCGACGCTGTCGTACTTCGTTCTGGCGGGGCCGCGAGCACAGCTCAGCGCCAAGATCGCGACCCGGGTCGATGAGCGGGCCCGCCGGCTCGAGCGCAGTCACCAGGACGAGATCGACGAAGATGTCGAGGCGGAGGACA
>JAYSQH010000102.1:0-5054 GCA_043721655.1 Phycicoccus sp.
GCACTGTGTCCGATCAAGGCCGCCCGCAAGGCGCGGACGATCCACTCGGGGTGGCTGTGCCGGGTCGCCAGAGCGGCGATCGGATCGCTGGTGGGCACGACCTGGGCGATCCAGGTGTCAAGGTCCTTCTCACTGATCCGGCGCATCACCGCGTTGACGAAGCCACCGGCGCTGGCACCGTTGACCAACCGAGCCAGCCCCACTGTCTGGTCGACGGCTGCGTGAGCGGCAACACGCATCCCGAGCAGCTGGTGCGCCCCGAGCCGCAGCGTGTCCAAGACGTTTTCGTCGATCGCAGAGACCGGGCGACCCGCCGCCGCCGCGATGATCGGGTCGTACAGGCCCCGCAGTCGCGTTGCCCCGTAAGTTAGCTCGGTGGCGAAAGCGGCATCGCGTCCGCGAATACCCCTGTCCCGCAGCTCTTTCGGCAGTTCGAGGTTGGCATAGGCGCCATCAGCCACCGCCCTCAGGACGGTGTATGCCGCCAGCCGGGCTGGGTCTGTCGAGCGTGACCTCTCTGCGGGTCGGGTCACCGAACGCTCGAGGTTGCCGTGTTTGCGCTCGGGTCGCTGCCGCCCGGCGGCATCGCGCCGCGGCTCCCCGGTCTGATCCGGACGGTCCGAGTCAGAACCCATGTCACTCATCGCCGAGCACCTCTCCTGGCTCGATGCGGACGCCACGCGCCCAGTCGGCTGCGGCCATGGGCTTCTTGCCGTGTGGCTGAACCATGCCGAGCTGGACCAGGCCAGAACCCGTGGCGACCTGGACTGCGCGCTTGGTCGCCGTGATCTCGCCGGGCAGACCAGCCTCGGTCGCGTGGACCCCGAGCGCGGGCGACTCGGGCGCAGGATTATCGGGGACGAGCGTCACGGGGTGGATCTTGAACCGCTCACCACGGAACATCGTCCATGCACCGGGCGCAGGAGCACAGGCACGAACATGACGATCCACAGCCAATGCCGGCTTTTCCCAACGGATTCGAGCATCCTGGACGCTGATCTTCGGCGCCAGCGACATGCCTTCAGCGAGCTGTGGGACCGCCTGGAGCTCGCCGGACTCAAGTGCGTCGATGGTAGCGACGAGCAGGCCGGCGCCGCCCTGGGCCAGACGAGCAAGCAGGTCCCCAGAGGTGTCCGTGGCCTTGATCCTCTCGGTCATCACCCCGAATGTCGGGCCGGTGTCGAGTCCCTCATCGAGCAGGAACGTGGTGGCGCCGGTGACTTCATCGCCGGCCATGATCGCGCGCTGAACCGGTGCCGCACCCCGCCACGCGGGCAGTAGGGAGAAATGCAGGTTGACCCATCCAAGCCTCGGAATCGCCAACAAGGGCAACGGGATCAAACCGCCATAGGCCACGATTGGGCAGGCGTCGGGCGCCAGCTCGCGCAGCCGATCCTGGAACGACTGGTCGCCGGGACGACCTGGTGTGAGGATCTCGAGCCCCAGCTCGCGCGCCCGCTCCCTGACCGGCGACGCGACCAGAGATCTGCCCCGCCCGGCCGGCGCGTCAGGGCGGGTCAGCACCGCGACCACGTCATGCGATGAACCGCACAGGGCATCGAGACTCGGCACTGCCACGTCCGGGGTGCCGGCAAAGACGAGCCGCACAGGTCAGCGGCCCGTGCCGAAGGTCGAGTGAGGGCTGACCTTGACCAGCGGCGCTTCCTGGCCCGCCCACTCGGCATCGCGGATCGCCTTCATGGCCATCTTGCGCTGGGCCTTGTCCATGCGGTCGATGAACAGGATGCCGTCCAGGTGGTCGGTCTCGTGCTGGATGCAGCGGGCCAACAGCTCGGTGCCCTCCATAGTGACCGGCTCGCCATACTGATTGAAGCCTTTGGCCACCATGCGCAAGGCACGCGGGGTGTCAAAGAAGATGCCGGGGAACGACAGACAGCCCTCCTCGCCATCCTGCATCTCAGAGGACAGGTCGAGGCTGGGGTTGATCAGGTGACCGAGCACATCGTCGACATTGAAGGTGAACACCCGCAGGCCCACCCCGATCTGGGGGGCCGCGAGGCCGGCGCCCGGGGCATCCACCATCGTGTCGGTCAGGTCCTTGACCAGCTGACGCAGCTCCTTGTCGAAGTCAACGACCTCGATGGCGGCGCTACGAAGCACCGGGTCACCGAAGATCCGGATGTCCTTGATCGACACGAGCGTGGTTCCTTGCCGTCGGGTGCGCTGGGTCTGACCAGTCTATGCGGGTGCCAGCGGCAGACCACGCGCAGTCAGATCCTCACGCAGATGGCCTGAGTCCGTGAACAGGATCGCGTCCAGGCCAGCCTTTCCGGCACCCTCGACGTTGCGCGGGCTGTCGTCGATAAAAACGCAGCCGCGCAGGCTGTGGCCGATCCGCTTCTCAAGGATCTCGAAGATCGCGGAGTCAGGTTTGGCGATGCCCTCGTCGCCCGAGACGATGATGTCCTCGAACAGGTCCAGGAAGTCGAAACGCTTCCGCGCCACAGGGAACAGCTCTTTGGACCAGTTGGTCACCGCATAGAGACGGATGTCGGCCGTGTGCAGCTCGCGCAGGATCCGGACCGTATCCTCATTCGCGCCGATGATCGAGTCAGGGAAGTTCTCACGGTATCCGCGGATGGCCCGTTCCCAGTGCGGGTGCGACGCCACCGCCACCGCCTCGGCGTCGTCCCACGAGCGCCCGGCGTCCTGCTGGTAGTTCCATGCCGCGAAGTCGAACTCTGCGTCCTCGAGGAACCGTGTTGCCTCCTGCGCGCCTACTGCCTTGGCGATGGCCGGATGCGGGTCCCAGGCGATCAACACGTTGCCGAGGTCGAAGACGACGGCGTCGACCCGAGCGCGCTCGGGTTTGCGACCGGACGCCTCGGCATCGCCCAGCACCTTCGGAGCGGACGGTCTCGCGTGATGTGCAGAAGCCATGTTCTGGACCTTACCGACTGGTGCGCGGCAGCCGGGCGGCCACGTGGTCACCGAGCCGATAGATGTCGTGATCGGTCCCATACCAAAGCCGGCCGCGCCACTAGACGATCGCCGGATCGGTCGCCGCGAGCTGCCCAAGCATGCCCTCAAGCTCGGAGTATGGGTTGCCACCGGAAGCGATGATGACCTCGAGATCAGCGCTGGCGACTCGCTCACGCTCCATCCGGCGCAAAGCCCTGGTGACCAGCTCAGCCCGACTGCTGGCGTGCCCCTGAGAGATCTCGCGGTCGAGAAATGCCACCTGTTCGTCCGGAAGGCGGACCGCGATCTGGATGCTCATCTTCCGCTGGTACCAGTTTGGGATTCACCAGCAGTCGGACGATCAGCCGAATGCTCCTCCGGGGTCGACTCGGACGCTGACCGCAGTCTTGTCCTTGCGAGCGCTGCGCAAGGCCTTCATGTGCGTCAAGGCAGTCGTCAACGCGGGTCCGTCAACCAGGGGGGTCCGCAACAGCAGCTGGATGCGGGGTTGGTCGTCAGTGCCGCCGGTCCCTTGCGTCGCGACCGCTGATCCCCCAGATCCTCCAGATTCCCCAGATCCGGGCGACGGCGTCCAGGGCAGCGGGCCAAGGCGCTCAACCTCTGGACCGAGCCCGGCCAGCTCGACGGCCTGCTGGACCGCCACACGCGGCCCGACCAGCTGCGCCATACGGACGGTCGGAGGCAAGGAGAGCTCGACCCTCTCGGCCAGCTCGCGAGCGACGAACCAGGCAGGGTCCCACCGCACCAGCGCCTCAACGACCGGCAGCGTCGTGTGCATCGGCGCACCGCACAGGACCACGACTCCCCCGTCCGTGGCGCTCCTCGTCAGTGCGGCTGCGGCCATCCACCGGCGTAGAGCCTCCTCCGAGGCATTCAGCGTCGGCCGGTCCAGGGATGCCCATGCGTCGAGCAACAGCGTGGCGGCGTAACCATTCTCGGCAACGGGTTCGGCACCGGGCGTAGAGATGACCAGGCCCGGCTTCGACGAGACCGACGACACCACGTTGCCCACGCCAGAGGTGTGGACCGGCACTCCGGGGAAAGCGCGGCCTAGCTCCTCGGCAGTTCGCCGGTCACCCACCACGCTTGACCGCACTGTCCGGCCACCACAGCTGGTGCACTCGAAACCGGCCGCGACTGTCCCACACCAGCCACAGGTCGGCTTCGCGTCGCCAGCGCTCATCGACAACCGCCCGTGGCAGCGGGCACAGCGGGCTGGCTCGCGACAGGTCTGACAGGACAGCGATGGGAGATAACCCCGACGCGGGACCTGGATCAGCACCGGCCCATGCTCCAACGCCGTCTTGGCCGCCCGCCACGCAGCCGAGGGCAGGTGCCCGTGGGCGGACGCACCATCACGCTCGACATCCGTGCCCTCACCGGCAACGACGACGCGAGGCGCGGACTGACGACGGGCGGCCGGGTCCGCTTCGACCGGCCTCAGCTCGCCGGACTCGACCCACTGTTGAACCGATGTCGTCCGCGTGAACCCACCGCTCAGCAACGCTGCCCGCTCGAGCCGTGCCCGGGTGCGCAGAACCTCGCGGACCTGCGGGTAGGGGGAGCGTTGTTCGACGAGCACGTCGTCCCCGTCGTCCCACCAGGCCACCAGCCCCAGGTCGTGAACCGGCGCGAACATCGCCGCACGCGTTCCCACGACGCACCGTACGTGGCCGCGAAGCACCTTCAGCCACGCCGTATAGCGCGCTTGCGGACCCTGCCCTGCCGTGAGCCGGACGTGCTGACCAGCCCCCAGCAAGACCTGCAACGCGGCGTCGACGCGGTCGACGTCGCGGTGGTCGGGAACCACGATCAGAGCACCGCGGCCGACGGCTAGCGTCGTCGCAGCGGCCACCGCCACGGCAGCCGGCCAGTCCACCTCCGACCGCTGCCCAGGAAGGGCAAGCCACGACGCCGCCGGGGCGTCGCCGGCCGAGATCCGCCGAAGGAACGAGTCCCCTGCCGGGTAGCTCGACCACGGACCCGGCACTGGCGCTGTCACCGCCTGGCCACCTGCCACCCCATCGCCGGCTGCCCCCTGATCGGTTGACGCCGACGCCGTCATCGGCAGGTTCTTCTCCGCCGTGGCGTGCCGGGGCGGGACTGCCAGG
>JAYSQH010000103.1:0-3154 GCA_043721655.1 Phycicoccus sp.
ATCTCTGGAGGACTGCCATGACGACGGTTCCTGTTGGGCCCCTCGAACTGCTCGATGTCGACCACCTGCTCTCCGATGAGGATCGGGCGGTCCAGGTCAGCGTTCGGCGTCTGGTCGATGACACCATTCGACCCAACATCGCGCAGTGGTACGAGGAAGGCGCCTTCCCTGCGGAGGCGATGGCTCTGGAGTTCGGCAAACTCGGGCTGCTCGGCATGCACCTGGAGGGCTACGGCTGCGCCGGGATGAGCGCCGTCGACTACGGGCTGGCCTGCATGGAGTTGGAGGCCGGGGACTCCGGTGCCCGCAGCTTCGTCTCGGTCCAGGGCTCGCTGGCCATGTTCGCCATCCACCGCTGGGGCTCCGAAGAGCAGAAGCAGCAGTGGCTGCCCCGGATGGCGACCGGGGAGGTCATCGGCTGCTTTGGCCTCACCGAGCCCGACTTCGGGTCCGACCCGGCCGGAATGCGGACCCGTGCTCGTCGCGATGGTCAGGACTGGGTGCTAGACGGCACGAAGATGTGGATCACCAACGGCTCGATCGCCGCGCTCGCGGTGGTGTGGGCCCGCACCGACGCCGGCATCCAGGGCTTCATCGTGCCGACCGGCACTCCCGGGTTCACAACCAACAAGATCACCAGCAAGCTCTCACTGCGCGCGTCCGTCACTTCCGAGCTCGTGCTGGAGGGAGTGCGCTTGCCCGCGGACGCCGTGCTGCCCGGCGTGCAGTCCCTGCGCGGGCCGCTGTCGTGCCTGGATGAGGCGCGCTTCGGCATCGTCTTCGGCGCCCTGGGTGCCGCACGCGACTGTCTGGAGATCGCCCTGGACTACTCCCGCAGCCGGGAGGTGTTCAAGCGTCCGATCGGCGGCTACCAGCTGACCCAGCAGAAGCTGGCCGACATGACCCTAGAGCTGCAGAAGGGCTTCCTGCTCGCGCTGCATCTTGGTCGGCTCAAGGACGCAGGACGGCTCGAGCCGCGCCAGATCAGCCTTGGCAAGCTCAACAACGCCCGGGAGGCGATCGCCATCGCGCGGCAGTGCCGCACCATCCTCGGGGCCAACGGCATCACCCTGGAGTACTCGGTGATGCGACACGCCAACAACCTGGAGTCGGTGCTGACCTACGAGGGGACCGCCGAGATGCACACCCTCGTCATCGGACAAGCACTCACCGGGCTGAGCGCTTTCAGCTGAGCGCCTTGCGTCATGCGGTTCCAGCGCCATCGTCGACTGGCTCCAGCACCGGGCGAAGGGCTGCGATTGCGTGCTCTCGGTGCTCACCGAGCACCACCAGTGCGGTCGCGGCGTTGCCGGCCCTGACTGCGGCGACCAATGCCTTGTGCTCGGAGTCGACCATCTCGCGATTGTGCGCGTCGTTGTAGTAGACGGAGCGGTACACCTCGGTGGCATCCCACAACAGGCGGATCAGCCACACCAACCGGGGAAGGGCGCACGCGTCGAGGATGGCGAAGTGGAGGCGCCGGTTCGCCGACGTCATGGCGACCACGTCGCCGATGTCCGCCGCGGCCTTCACGTCGCGCTCGGCCTCGTCGAGCCGGTGGAAGTCCTCTGCGGTCATCCGGGGCACGGCGATGGTGACTGCCTCGGCCTCGAGGATCTCGCGGATCCGGTAAACCTCTATCAGGTCCGAGAGAGACAACTGGGTGACGAAGTAGCCGCGGTGGGCCACGTAGGTGACCTGGCCCTCGCCCTCGAGGATCTTCAGGGCCTCGCGAAGCGGGACCCGGCTGACGCCGAACTGGACGGCCAAGGCGTCTTGGACGATCTGCTGGCCGGGACGCAGCCGTCCGGCGGTGATGAGTCCTCGCAGCTCGGCGAGCACTGCCTCTTGGGCCGTCGGTGGCCGCCGGAACACCTCACTCATCTGACCTCCACGTCACTCCTGACGCCGTCTGCTCCGTCGAGCCAGGCGAAGATCTCCTTCTCGTCTTCGCCCAACGCGGGAGGGCGATGACGATAGTCGACAGGGGTCACCGACAGCCGCAACGGGCTGGCAACCTGGGCCGACCCGAAGACGTCGACGATGGGCTCGAGGCCGAGCGACTCTGCGAAGCGCACGCCCTGCGCGATATCGTTGATCGGCCCGCAGGGGACCCCCGCGGCCGACAGCGTAGTGAACCACTCCTCGGCGCCGCGGGTGCGCAGCACGATCCCGAGGGCAGCGGTGAGCTGCTCACGGTTGGCCACCCTGGCGGCGTTGGTCGCGAACCGGGGGGCGTCCTTCAGATGGGACAGCCCGAGGCAGTCGCACAGCGCCTGGAACTGCCGGTCGTTGCCGGCGGCGATGATCAGCAGCCGGTCGGCGGTGGGGAACTGCTCGTACGGGCAGATGCTCGGGTGCTGGATGCCCATCCCGTGCGCGATGTCGCCGGTGAGGGCATAGGCGCCGCCGAAGTTCACCAACCCCGACAGCATCGAGGACATGAGGTTGATCTCCACCCGCTGCCCCTCGCCCGTGTGCTCCCGGTGCCGTAGCGCGGCGAGGATGCCGATGGCCGCGTGCAGGCCGGCAAGGACGTCGGCCGTCGCAATGCCGGTCTTGGACGGGGTGCCGGCATCCGGCCCGGTCAGGCTC
This sequence comes from Phycicoccus sp., assembly GCA_043721655.1. GTDB lineage: Bacteria > Actinomycetota > Actinomycetes > Actinomycetales > Dermatophilaceae > UBA4719. Next base: position 2,596 of record JAYSQH010000103.1, read on the forward strand.
ATCAGGCCCGATACCGCCTGCACCACCAGGTCGTAGCCGGGCAGGTCGGCCCCGCCGTGGCTGCCGAACCCGGTGATCGAGCAGTAGACGAGCCCTGGGTTGAGTCGTCGGACCGAGTCGTAGTCGAAGCCGAGGCGCGCCATGCTGGAACCCCTGAAGTTCTCGATCATGACGTCGGCGCGCCCGACCAGCGCAAGGCCACGGCGGCTTCCCTCGGGGCTGCGCAGGTCGAGTGCGATGCCGCGCTTGTTGCGGTTGACCGACAGGAAGTAGGTGCTCTCGCCCTCGGGTGTCCACGGCGGCCCCCAGTGCCGGGTGTCGTCCCCGCTCGGGGACTCGACCTTGATCACCGTCGCCCCGAGGTCGCCGAGCAGCATCGTGGCATATGGACCGGCAAGCACGCGGCTGAAGTCTGCGACGACGACCCCATCCAGGGGTCCTGTAATACTCACGGTCGTACCATAACGAATACTGGATCCAATTTCTCACCAGGTGGAGACCCGACCGGCATCGCAAGGACGTCTCTGGGCGTCCGCGGCGAGGAGGCCCTGCATGAACG
>JAYSQH010000104.1:0-7631 GCA_043721655.1 Phycicoccus sp.
AGTGGGACGACGGCCGCGCGGTACCTGCCGTCGAGGGCGCCGAGGGCGATGGGCGGAAATGCGTCAGCAAACGAGGCCATGACTGGCATCCTCCCAGAGTCCTAGGGGCGCCGCCGAACCGCTAAGGAATGTCTTCGCCTCGATCGCTGCGGTGGCACGCCTGTTCCGCGTGTGGCCGGCGGCCGTTCCAGCTCAGGTTGGAGGCTGCCACCGAGAAACGACACCCGCCACCCCAAGAGGTGAGCTTCCGTAGTCTGGCTCCCATGCCATCCGTCGCCAGCCCGCACCCGCGATACCAGCAGTCGTTTCTGGCCTTGGTGCAGGAGATCATCGAGGCCGGCGAGGACGAGCACTGGTCGGGGCTGACCATCTTCCGCGAGGAGACCCACACCGTCGAGGAGCTGGCTGACCCAGCTGCCTTCTCAGCCTTCGCCAAGCGTCTGCGCAACCTTGCGCTGCCCGAGACGCCGCGCCCCGAGGGCAAGGTGCCGGAGACGATGCTGTGGTGGGTGGACGGAGAGGAGTGCCTCGGGCGGCTCTCGATCCGGCATGTGCTCACCGACGGGTTGCGTGAGTTCGGCGGACATATCGGCTATGTGGTGCGTCCTTCGGCGCGTCGCCAGGGCCATGCAAGCGCCATGCTCAAAGCCGCTCTGCCTCTCGCCCGCGACCTCGGTATCGACCCGGCCCTGCTCACCTGCGACGACACGAATACTGGATCGCGGCGGGTGATCGAGTCCAACGGCGGGGTGTTCGAGGACAAACGCCGTGACAAGCTGCGGTTCTGGGTCCCCACCAGCTCCTAGGGCGCCATGCCCTCGGGCAGCGGCGAGGTCGCCTCCTGAGGAGGGATGCTCGCCTCCGTATGACGGGTGCTCGCCTCGCGCTCGCCGGGCAGCGACGTGGGTTGCGACGCCTGCCGGGACGTCTCGGCCAGCGCGATCCCCACGAGCACGATGAACGACCCGACGACCTGGGCAGTGTTGAGGGACTCCCCCAGCAGGACCCATGCGATGATCCCGGCGACCACCGGCTCGAGCATGCCGATCAGGCCGACCCGGGCTGGGCCCAGCCGACCGACTGCGAGCAGTACCAACAGGAACGGCACGACGGTGCCCAACAAGATGATCCACAGGACCATCAGCCACATCGGCGCGTTGCCGGGCAGTGCGCCGGGCAGGTCGACCGTGTGGACGAGCCGCGCGAACGGGAAGGTCCACCATGGCGTAACGATCGCCCAGAGTATGGCCGAGAAGCCAAAACTGAAGGCCATCAATGAGATCGGGTCGCGTTCTCGCTGACCGTGCTCGCCCATGAGGTAGTAGGAGGCCAACGCCGCACCGGCGCCGACAGCCGAGATCAGGCCGACCGGGTCAAGGGTCATCCCCTTCCAGAACTGAGCCACCATGGCCAGGCCCGCCAGTGCACAGGCCAGACCCAGCCAGAGCCGGGATCTGACCGGCTGTTTCTGCACGAAGCGAACCCACATCGCGACCATCAGCGGCGCGGTGTACTCGAACAGCAGGGCGATGCCGACGGGCATCCGCTGGATCGCGACGAAGTAGAGCCACTGGACCATCGCGATGCCAGTGACTCCGTAGAGCGCAAGGAAGCCCAGCTCCCGCCTGCCGACGCGAAACGCGGCCGGGCTTCTCAGGGCGGTGATTCCCAACAGGATCAACGCTGTTCCGGCGCTTCGCACGGACACCAGCTGAAGTGACGAGATGCCGTTCAGCAGAGCGACCTTGCTGACGTTGCCGTTGATGGCGAAGAGCACGGCCGCCCCCAGGGCCAGAAGCATTCCACCTGAGGCACGCGAAGACCTTGTCATCTGCGGGTGTCGACCGGCTCGGTTGAGGTGAGCAGCTCGGGCAGCTCGGGCAGCTCGGCGACGAGGTGGTCGACGATGCCCTGGCAGGCGCGCTCGACCACGGTCAGGCAGTGGTCGAAGTCCTCGTCGTCCCCGAAGTAGGGGTCGTCGACTTCGAGCGTCTCGGCTTTGACTGCGGTGGGGTCGAACTCGCGCAAGAGACGTACCTTCGCTGACGCATGGGCATCGGGCGCCCAGCGCCCCAGATCCCGCACGTGTCCTTCGTCGGCGACCACGATCAGGTCCCTCTCGCTGAACCACTCGGGCCGGAACTCGCGGGCGCGGTGGTCAGTGCCGTCATACCCGTGGGCTCGCAGTGTGCGCACGGTTCGGGGATCTGCCGGGTCACCCTCATGCCAGCCACCTGTGCCTGCGGAGTCGACGACGACGCGATCGTCGAGGCCCGCCGACACAAGCATCGACCGCATGATGACCTCGCCCATCGGCGACCGGCAGATGTTGCCGGAGCAGATGACGCACACGCGGTAGGTGAGGGCCGGACGCATGGGCCCATTGAACCGCACGGTTGCAGGGCGGGCCGCCACTCGGGTGCTCGGAACGTTCGAGGGCCAGACCCGGCTCTGGTTGCGCCGAAACTACCGAACGACGCCCGATGCGGGACCGAAAAGGTGGTTCGAGGGCACGAAGCCGAAGAATGACCGGGCAGAACTGTCGATTGTGGCCATGCCAGTTCGTCGTCAGAATGTCAGAACCCCTCAACAACTGGAGAACACCATGGCTCAGTACGTCGTCCTGATCTACGAAAACGAGTCCGACTACGCGAACGCCTCCCCTGAGGTCCTTGGCCAGGTCATGGACGCCCACAACCGGTTTGCGAAGGAGTACGCGTCGCACGGCGGAAAGACCGTTGAGGGACAGGCCTTGCAGGCGACGGCCACCGCGACCAGCATCCGCGGCGACGTCGTCACCGACGGCCCGTTCGTCGAGACCAAGGAAGCGCTGGGTGGCTTCTACCTGATCGACGCCGACGATCTCGACCAGGCCATCAAGATCGCCGGAATGGTCCCCGCCGCTCACGGCGGCGTCGAGGTGCGACCAGTCATGGCCATGCCGCAGGCCTGATCTCCGCGTGACCTCGGCAGACGACGTCAATCGCGCGCTCGCCGACGCGCACCGCCGCGAGTGGGCCCAGGTGCTCGCCGCGACGGTGCGCGTGGCCGGCGACCTCGACCTCGCTCAGGAATGCGCGCAGGACGCGTACCTGAGCGCGCTCGAGACGTGGCGGCGCGACGGCATACCGCGCAGCCCTGGTGCCTGGTTGACCACGGCAGCGCGGCGCAAGGCGCTGGACTCCCACCGCCGTGCGACCGCCTTACGCAACAAGCTTCCGCTACTCATCGAGCCGGCGGGCACCTCTCGCTCGCAGGCGTATGGCGACGGGTCGCCCTCTCCTGAAACGCAGCTCACCGAGATGGACGAGATCCCCGACGACCGGTTGCGTCTGATCTTCATCTGTTGCCACCCGGCTCTGGCAAGGGAGGCGCAGGTGGCTTTGACGCTCCGGCTGGTCTGCGGACTGACCACCGAGCAGATTGCGCATGCCTTCCTGGTCAGCGAGTCCACCATGGCAGCTCGGGTCACGCGTGCGAAGAAGAAGATCTCGGGCGCGCGGATCCCTTACCGGGTGCCGGACGCCCACGAGCTGCCTGAGCGCCTCGACGCCGTGTTGACCGCGGTGCATCTCGTCTTCACGGCCGGCCATACAGCGGCCACGGGTGACACTCTGGTCCGCCCCGATCTCGTCGCCCAGGCGATCGAGCTGTGCCGTGTCCTGGCTGACCTCATGCCCGATGAACGTGAGGTACATGGGCTGTTGGCACTCATGCTCATCACCGACGCCCGTCGAGCGACACGGTTGGACAAGGCGGGGGCCATCGTGCTGCTCGAGGAGCAGGACCGGTCGCGTTGGGATCACCGGGCGATCGAAGAGGGCCGGGTTATGGTGCTCGACGCGTTGCGAGGCGGAAACCCCGGCAGGTTCGTCGTCCAGGCTGCCATCGCCGCCCTGCACGCCGAGGCCCCCACCTTCGCTGACACCGACTGGGGGCAGATCGTCGACCTCTACGACGTGTTGCTCGAGGCTTGGCCCTCACCGGTCGTGGCACTCAATCGCGCTGTGGCAGTTGGGTTCCGCTCGGGCCCGGAGGCGGGTCTTGACGCCCTCGACGAGCTCGAGCTCCAGGCCGGCCACACTCTGTCGACGTACCATTACCTCCCTGCGACGCGAGCCGACTTCCAGCGCAGGCTGGGCCGCGCGCAGTTGGCTGCTGAGTCATACCGTCAGGCGCTTGCGTTGGTGGAGAACGACGTCGAGCGGTCATTTCTCGAAGGTCGGTTGGCCGCACTCCCGCTGACCTGACTGCCTGGGTGACAACGCGAAGCATCATGGGGTCAGGACGCCCACATTCCTTCGCCATGCCCCCTTATGAGCTGGAAAGGTCGATGACGCGGTCGAAACCGGTCAGTCCTTCGGGGCGATGGCTGACCATGACCACCGACCGTCCTGTCGTTGAGCGCGTGAGGTCGCCCAGCACCGCCTCGGCCGTGGCGTGGTCGAGGTGGGCGACCGGCTCGTCCAGGAGCAGCACCGGTCGTTGGGAGACCAGGGCCCGAGCCAGCCCGAGCCGCGCCCTTTCGCCCCCCGACACGCCACGGCCGCCTGTCCCGATGACAGTGTCAAGGCCCTGACCGAGATCGGTGAACCATCGGGCCAGGCCTGCCCGCTCCAGGGCCTCGACAAGATCCGGATCGGCACACCCGGGACGCGCCAGCTGGAGATTGGCGCGCAACGTCGAGGCGAACAGATGGGGTTCGTCGTCGAGGACGGCGAACACCTCTCGGGCCTGCCCGAGAGCGAGCCCGACGGCGTCCTGGTCGCCGAGACGGTAGTCGCCACCGGTGGGGTCGAGCTGCCGAGCCAGCACGGCCAGAAGCGTCGACTTTCCGCAACCGTTGGGGCCGGTGATGGCAAACCGTTGGCCGGGCCGAATCTGCAGGTCCAGTGGCCCGACCTGTGGCACCTTGCCGGACCACGCGGCCGTGAGCTCATTGACCGCGATAGATGGCGGCGCGCCGACCGGATCGCCGGTCCCGGTATCGGCAGCAGATTGGGTGTCAAAGGGGAGCATTCCGATGGCCGCAACCGCCGGCTGCTGGTCGAGCAATGCGCGCAACCGGATGGCACTGGCCTGGGATCGGGCTAGGGCGCGCATAGCGTCAGGCAGGGTGGACAGGGCGTCACTGAGCGCAATCGGCGTAAGCACCAGCAGCGCGGCGATCGGTGTGGAGATCGTCGTGCCAACGCTTGGCAGAACTGCGGCCGTCATCGCGATCGTGCCGACGGCGGTCAGCATGAGCAGGAGCCCGGCGGCGGCGGCCCGGCCGTGACTCTGGCGCCCGGCCGCTCTGCGAAGGTCAGCATGGGCCGTGGCCAGCCAACCCTGTGCCCGGCCGGCCGCCCCGATCGCCTGGAGCTCGCTCGCATTGCCGGCGACCAGGTGAGCCACCCTTGCGACCTCGGCCCGCGCCGCCAGCAGTGTCTGCTGAGAGCGGGTCTCGAGTCGCCAGCCCATGGCGAAGACGACCGCGGTGACAATCACCATTGCGGCAATCACCAGGCCGGCCAGCGGCATGAGCACCCAGATAACGACACCCGCCAGGGCACTCGCGATGAGAGCCGAGATGACCGGCACCGTGACCCTGACCTGCGCATCCACGACGTCACTGAGGTCGTCCACGACGCCGGTGAGCAGGTCGGCGCGACCACGACGACCGAGCCGCGCCGGAGTGAGCGGAATCAGTCGTTCATATGCCGCGGTGCGCTGGTCGGCGAGGTCGGCCAGGGCCACATCATGCGAACGCAGTCGCTCCCAGTAGCGGAAGACCGGCCGGGCCATGCCGAAGGTTCTCACGGCGACGATGGCGGTGAGCAACAGGAGGATGACCGGTCGCTCGCTAGCGCGGACGATCAACCAGCCTGAGGTCGCGGTCAAGGCGATGCCCGAAGCAGTCGCGATGCCGCCAAGCATCCCGGCGGCAAGAACGGACCGCATGCGCCGGACACGGATGCCTCTGGCCGTAGCCTCGGCGGGACCGAGCGCTCGGTCCCGTGGCCCAGAGCCGGAGGCAAAGGACGTCCGGGGCTCGCTGGTTGTCATCGGAGGACCTCGACGAGGTTCGAGGTCGGCCGAGGAGCGAGCTCGATGTGCTGTTCAGCGACGGTGAGCAGCTCGGGTCGGTGGGTCACGGCGACCACCGTGCGCGCCACGGCCAGACGCTGGATCATGTGATGCGCCAACGCTGCTGACTCTTGGTCGAGGTGAGCCGTGGGTTCATCGAGCAGGACCAGCGAGGCGCTCGAGAGTGCTGCCCTGGCCAGGGTGAGGCGGGCGCGTTGACCCGCGGAAAGGCCGAACCCGTCGTCGCCGACGCGAGTGTCCAGGCCCTGCGCAAGAGCTGCGATCATGCCGTCGAGCCCAACCTCGCGCAAAACCTCCCACAGCTCGTCATCCGTGCTGTCGTTTCCGAGAGTGAGGTTGTCTCTCACCGTCCCTGGCGTGAGGAAGGGCCGCTGGCTGACCAGATGCGAACGCGGCACCGTGACGGTGCCGGCACTCGGCTGGCGGAGTCCGGCCAGCAGCTCCAGGAGCGTCGACTTACCGACACCGGATGGACCGGTGACGACGGTGAGCCCGATCGGCAGGCTGATGGTCAGCTCGCTCAGGAGGTCGGTCGCCGAGCCGGGGTAGCCGAAGCACAACCCCTCAACCCCCACCGGACCGGTTGTTCTGTCCGGATGGAGAGGTGGGGAGCTGAGCTCGGAGAGGACCTCGTCGAGGGCCACTGCCCCGTCCGCTGCCGCGTGGAACTCTGCTCCGACCCGACGGATCGGCCAATAGGCCTCTGGTGCAAGGAGAATGGCCAACATCGCGGCATGGAGCGGCATCGCTCCGTTGGCCAGGCGGACACCCACAGTCACGGCCACGAGCGCCACCGAGATCGTCGCGAGCAGCTCGAGCGCAGCCGAGCTCATGAAGGCCAGCCGCAGCGTTTTCATCGTGGCGAGCCGGTGCCTCTGGCTCACTTCGGCGATCGTCTCCACCTGGGCCTCGGCCCGTCCGTACGACGCGAGGGCCGGCAGGCCTCGCATGACGTCGAGGAAATGCCCGGACAACGCCGACAGGGCTCGCCACTGCCGCTGGGTCGACGTCTGGGTCGTGTGCCCGATGAGAGCCGCAAAGACAGGCAGCAAGGGGACCGTGAGTGCAACGATCAACGCGCTCGGCCAGTCGACGAACACCAGCGTGCCGATGGCGAGAACCGGCAGGAACGCGCCAGACACGAGGGCTGGGAGGTAGCGCGAGACATACGGCTCAATGCTGGTCATCCCTTGTGTGGCAAGGGCTTGCGCGCGTCCGGCCTCTGGGCGCGAGCCTGCATCCCGCTCCAGCCAGGTCGCCATCAGGCGCTCACGAAGTACCGTCGACACCAGCAGTCCCGCCCAGGAGCCGACCAGCTCGTTGGCCACTGACAGCAGGGCGCGGACGGTGAACAGGCCGACGAGCCAGACACCGGGCGTCAGCACCTCGTGTCCCTCGACGACGGCGACCACCAGCTTGGTCACGGCGAACGCGAGCGCGAGCGTCGCGAGACCCTGCCCAGCACCGATCGCGCCGAGGGCCATCACCGGTTTCCGCGTCGCGGGCACTTGGGTGAGCAGCCGCGGGTCGAACGGACGCAT
>JAYSQH010000105.1:0-3040 GCA_043721655.1 Phycicoccus sp.
GAGAACTGATTCATGCGGCTCGTCTCAATAATTGAGAATCTTCGTCCGATGATTGACACGCCTCGCTCGCCTGCTGCAGCATCAGTGCTTCCATCCAGAGCGACCTAGAGACCTGGCTCGTTGACGTCGCAGCAACCACCCCACCGTGGGCCGGTGCTAATGCCAGGACCGATGAGGACTGCAATGAAACTCGTGTACCTGCAGGGAGTCCGGCGAGCTCGTGAGCGGCTGGTCCGCCGTCGCCACATAGACCTGGGCCGGTACCGCAGCGCCCTGTGTCCGCTCTTGTAGCGCTACACCAATCCCAGTAGTCCCGGCCACCGGCTGCGCCTGGGTCCTGACGAGCACGCACGCCGACGTTCGGTGCGCGTCACCGCCAGAGTCCCCATCTGCCTCGCCACACCAAGAGCTGACAGCCACCTGAAGGAGAGCACGCCATGACCATCGACACCACCACCCCGATCAGTCCGCTCGCCGCCGTTCTGGACGCCACCGAGCTGGCCGTCCGAGCCAACCCGGCCGCGGGTGCGGCGTTGTTCACGGCCGCCGGCTCGAGCACCGGACCGGTCACCACCACCATCGCTCTGGGCCGGCACACGGTCCAGAGCGACGAGCCCGCGAGCCTTGGCGGTCAGGACGGCTTCCCGAACCCGGTCGAGTACGCCCTAGCCGGACTGCTCTCCTGCCAGGCGGTCACCTATCGGCTCTGGGCCGCCAAGCTCGGCATCGAGGTCGAGGACATCGACATCGCGATCGAGGGTGACCTGGATGTGCGTGGCTTGTTCGGTCTCGACGAGCGGACCCGCCCCGGATTCGGCCAGATCAGGGTGGCTGTTCAGGTCCGCGGCCCAGAGACGCCCCAGCGGTACGCCGAGCTGCAGGCGGCAGTCGACGCGCATTGCCCGGTGCTGGACCTATTCGCGAACCCCACCAGGGTGCGCACGGCCCTCACCGTCGGCTGAGTCCCGATCTACCAAGCCAGCAGCTGCGCATTTCGCATTCGCGTTTGAAGATGTCGGGTGGGCGTGCCGCGCGATCGTTGACGCGAGGTCGCTACGTGTCGGCTCTGCGCGGTTGAGATGTCGGATACGCCGCGTCGATCTTGGACGTTGCCGTCATCGCGTCGTCCGCCAAAGGCCTCGCAGGTGACTCAGGTCGTCGGGGGCAGGCCGAGCGCGACCCGGCCTTCTGTTCTCCCGACTCGGACGTGGTCGGCTGAGCGGTCACTGAGGGAGGTCGACGTCGTCCTGCGGGTCGTCTGCCCACCTGGCGGTGAAGCGGGCGTCCGCCGCCTGCGTCTCTTCCACCAGCCTGGTGAGCAGCTCCGTGGCGGTCCTCGAGCGCAGCATCGCGAACTGGTCCAGCGAGCCGAGCGGGGCGATTCCGGCAACCTGCCAGATGCGTTCGGCCGACTCGTCGGACAACGCAATGTCGGCTGACCAGGGGAGCTCGACGAACTCGCTCGCCCTGGCAATGGTCGCGCGCACCAGAGACTCGGCCGCGGCGAGCGCGGAGACGGTGGGCGCATCGAGCTCCAACGCGTCGAGCTCGCGCACCTGCGCCCGCGGGAACGGGTCATCGGCCAGCCAGCGCACCACCTCGAACCGTGCAGCGCCTGTCGCGAGCAGCACGATCGACCCCTCGGTGATCTCCACCGAAGCGATCCGCGCCACCGTGCCCACCCCAAACCGCACGTCGCCACCGCCCACTTCGGAGCCGCGCTCGATCAGCACCACCCCGAACTCGCGCTCCGTCTGACCGACCACCGACGACAGCATCGCGACGTAGCGCGGCTCGAAGACCCGCAGCGGCAACGGCATGCCCGGGAACAGCACGGAGCCGAGCGGGAACATCGCTAGCTCACGCGTGGCGTCGGACATGACTGCGATCCTGCCGCGCCCGGGCCGGTAATGCGAGCCCGAACGAGGGATCCACGGGAAACAGCCGCGTCCTCATCGGCCAACGTGACGAACGCGACGTGACGCTCGTTGCGGTCGCTGGCTGAGGTCTCATGCGCTTCGTCATCAGTTCTCGATGGTCTCGCGCGCCCAGAGCACGCGATCGGTGCTCGACTGGTTGCGGCTCCACAGTGTGGGCGGTTGGAGGTCGGCGAGCCAGACCAGCGCGGGTCGGTCGGATAGAACGTCACCTAAACCGTCCGTAGCCGGTTCGTCTATCGCGTCCTGGTAGAAACCATCGTGCGACTCGCTGCAGTGAGAAACGGTGCTCACGACCAACGGAAGATGAGTACCTACTCTTACACGAGCTCGCCGAGACGGTTCGCAATTGACTCGGGGCTGGGCATCTTTCCAAAGGCGCGAGCAAGCGCTCCGCCACGATCTCCAAAGGCACCGTCCTCCAGCAGCAATCTCAGTCGATCGGCGATCGTGTTCGGGTCTACCTCACCATCTCCGATCGTCACCGCTACCCCAGCACCGACAAACGCGTCAGTGTTTTCGAACTGATCCGCGGCCACGGGCATTGCGATCTGTGGCACGCCAGCGACTCCGGCAGCCAGCATGGTTCCGGCGCCTCCGTGGGAGATCACGACGGCTGCCCGCTCCATCAGAATGGCCTGGGGGACATAGTGCTCAATCCTGATCCGACCTGGTGGTACATCTGCGAGCATCGCACGCAGTGGATCGAGATCGACACCGCGTCCGACCGTGACCACTGCATCCACATCCACGCAAGCGAGTGCGCCGACGATCGCCCGCCAGGGGCCGTGCGGACCATTCTCCGTGCCGTACGTCGCGTAGACGAATGGGCGCTCAGTCCCCATAGACTCCAGCCAATCCGGAAGATCACTCGACTGGCCAGCGATCGTAAGTGGCTGCATGTCGTGGATGGTCGCGCCCAGCGGTCGTTGGCCGAGCGGAGGGGCGAACGGATGAAGGTAGGCGTCAGCGTACATACCTAGGTCACGAGGGACATCGAGTCCGAAGCGTGACCACAGTGGCGCAGCTGCCACCACACCAGCCGCAAGGACCGGGCCTGGCAATTCACCGCTGAATGCGACCGTCACGCTAGGAATGTCTTT
>JAYSQH010000106.1:0-3664 GCA_043721655.1 Phycicoccus sp.
GTGACGCAGACCAACCTCGGACGTCATACATGCGGTGCCGTCGGAGAAGGAGACAGCCCCCTCAAAGGTTCCGGCGAACTGGACGGATCGCGACGCGTCCGCGTCGAGGCTCAGCACTGCCTCGTCGCTTCCTATCATGTCGCGCGCGTGGGTGACCACGGCCGCGAGGACGTCGGGGGGTGCGTTCTGGTTCGAGATCTGCAGGAGCACGTCGTAGAAAGCGTGGCCCTCGGACTTGCGCCGCTGAAGGTCGGCAACGAGCTGGGCGAGCTGGATCGCGCTGGCCAGCTGATGGCCGATGTTCTGGAGGGTGCCCGAGGCGAGCCGATCGCCCGCACCCGCGCCAGCGGGGAGCCAGAGTCGCATCCGGCCAACGGTCACCGTGCCTGCGGAGAGCGGGATGTCGATGATGGGCGCGTCCTCGCCACCCGGGTCGTTGGGCACCAGGACCGCTGCACCGGGGGACGCGGACTCACGACGGGTCACACCCGGGCCATCCGGCGACCGGTCCTCCGCGGTGAAGATGGTGACCGACGCCTGAGTTGCTCCGCTCGTGGCCAGCACGCTCTCGAGGGCCACGTCGATGATCCGGTCCACACCGACCTCGCCCTGCACCGCCCTCGACAGGGCGTTGGTCGCGGCCAGCTCTCGGTTCTGCCTGACCACCTGACGCTGGGCGCGGTCGATGAACCGGAACATCACCAAACCGAAGACAACGATGGACGAAACGGTGACGGCAATGAAGGCCCCTCGATAGCCGTCCCAGAACGCGTCCATGCTGTGGTCCTTCGACTCGACCAGGAAGTGGACGACCTCCAGGCTGAGGAGGAAAGCCACGGGCAGAAGGACACCCAGCACCTTGAGGCGACGGTCAACCCACGTATAGGCCCAGCGCTCGCCGGGGCGCGCCGATGGCCGGTGCGCGGACGTGGGCGTCGCGGCGTTGACCGACTCAGGCCGCGTGGCATAGACGGATTCGGACCTGGCATGCGCGGATTCAGAGGTCGTGGCCGGTGTCACGCTGTCCGACTTGATGCTGTCCGACTTGATACTGATACCGCCTCCTGACCCCCGCAGACTGTGGACAGCCGTTGGGACCCGCACATCATACGACCTCTTTGCGAACCCGAAGTGCGGCCAGCGATCCCCTTGAACGGGTCGACGAACCGCGCGTGACGCGGGTAACACCAACCCCGGGACCAAAGTCCTTAGGACAGCCTTACCTCACCGTCTACGGTCGAACCATGACCCTGCCAGAGAGCCCGCTCGGCGCACAGCTGCGCGTGACGGGTGTCCGTCTGCCAGCCGCGGACGCCTTCCGACTGAACGAGATGGGCATCCGTCTGGGGACCCTCGCCCACGTCACGCAGCATGCTGCCTTCGGTGGACGCGTGATCGCCGTGGCCGGGTCCCGCTATGCGCTGGACGGCCGGACGGCGGCTCTCATCGACGTCGAGCACGTGACCAGCCGGGCATGAGCAGCTGCCACGGCGCGTCCGCCACGCAGGCCCCCGTCCGCTCCACCACCACGAATCTGCTGCCACTGCGCGTGCTGTTGGTCGGCGGGCCGAACGTCGGCAAGTCCACTCTGTTCAACGCGCTGACCGGTGCACGACAGCGCACCATGAACTCCCCGGGCACCACAGTCGAGCTCGCCACCGGTACCTGGCGCACGACGGCGTCCAACAGCGAGGACCCAGACACCGAACGGGCGATCGTCGACCTGCCCGGCAGCTACAGCCTGCTCGCGCGGTCAGCCGATGAACAGGTCAGCGCCGACGCTGTGTTGGAGCTCGCGCAGGCCTCCGGCGACACGACCAGTCAGCCGGGGGTCGTCGTCGCCGTTCTTGATGCCACCACCCTTGCCCGGTCCCTCTACCTGCTGGCCCAGGTCGCCCAGACCGGCGTGCCGCTTGTCGTGGCCCTGACCATGCTCGACCTCGCCGCGACCGCGACCGACTCCCCCACCGCCGGTGTGGAACCCGACACCTTGGCGGCGGCGATGGAGGCAGCGCTCGGCGTCCCGGTAGTCCCGGTCGACTCACGCAACCGAACAGACGGCGGTATGCGCCGCCTCGCCGCCGCCGTCGACGACGTCGCCGCAAACCCCAGGCACGTCAACGGTATGACCCCGGCCGCGCCACCCTGCAGCTGCGGGACGACGGCCACAGCCGTCGACCCCGCGGGCCCCGATCTCGAGCAGGAGCTTGCCCAGGCCGAGATGCTCTTCGCATGGGTTGAACAGGTCGTGGAGCAGGTCAACAGGTCTGTTGCGCCGGAATCCGAGGTCGCCGCACGCTCGACCTCCGGTCAGTCTCTGCGCCGCACCTTCTCCGACCGGGTCGACAGCGTCCTGCTCAACCCGTGGGCCGGCATACCCGTGTTCCTAGCGGTTGTGTGGTTGCTGTTCGAGCTCACGACCAAGTTCGCTGCGCCGCTGCAGGGCGCCATCGGCCAGCTCGTCAACGGGCCACTGGCATCAGCGGTCACCTGGCTGCTCGGGCTGGTCGGCCTGGCCGACAGCTGGCTCCAGGGACTGCTGGTCGACGGCCTGCTCGTCGGCGTCGGAACAGTTCTGACATTCCTGCCGGTCATGGCCATCATGTTCGCCGCCCTCGGTGTCCTCGAGGACTCCGGGTACATGGCGCGGGCCGCCTTCGTGGCCGACCGGGCGATGAGGTCTCTCGGCCTCGACGGACGGGCACTGCTGCCGCTGATCGTCGGGTTCGGCTGCAACCTGCCGGCGCTCGCATCCACTCGGATCCTGCCGCACGCCCGCCAGCGGCTGCTGACCGGCTTGCTGATCCCGCTCACGTCCTGCTCGGCACGGCTGACCGTCTATGTGCTGCTGGCGAGCGCATTCTTCCCCGCCCACGCGGGCACCGTCATCTTCGTGATGTACGTCGCCAGTGTGCTGCTGGTTCTCGGCGCCGGACTGGTGCTACGCCACACGGCGTTCCGCGACGTACACGCCGAGCCGCTGATCCTGGTGCTCCCGCCATACCAGCGACCGCACCTGCGCACCCTGGGGATGTCGGTGCGCCTGCGCGTCGGATCGTTCGTCCACCGGGCCGGAAAGATCATCGTCACGACCATGCTCGTCGTGTGGGTCCTCATGGCGCTCCCCGTGACCGGTCAGCATGCCATCGGCGACGTGCCGGTCGCGGACAGCCTGTACTCAGCAATCGCCGGGGGCATAGCTCCGGCGCTCGCCCCGGCCGGTTTCGGCAACGACCACGCGGCCGCAGCGCTGATGACCGGTTTCGTGGCGAAGGAGGTCGTCGTGGGGTCGTTCGCCCAGTCCTACGCGGTCGCCAAGCCGGCCGATGCGGCGCGGGCGGGGAGCCTCGGCGAACAGCTGCGTACGTCCTTCAACGAGTCCTCTGGCGGTCACGGCGGCGCGGCGGCGTTGGCGTTCATGGTCTTCGTGCTGGCCTACACACCGTGCGTGGCGGCCCTGGCCGAGCAACGGCGCCTGTTCGGGTGGCGGCCGACGGTGTCGGCACTTGGCGCGCAGCTCGCCGGAGCCTGGCTGCTTGCCGTGATGGTGTTTCAGGTGGGGTCAAGGCTGTGAGGGCCCAGTTGTGAGCGCATGGGTCGCAGTGCTCGACGATGTCCGCGCCCAGGGCGGAACCCCTGCGCAGGTCGCGGCTCGCCTCGGGCT
>JAYSQH010000107.1:0-4057 GCA_043721655.1 Phycicoccus sp.
TGCCACACCGCTTTGCAGAGCCCCGCAGCCATGTTGAGATCGTTGACCTCGCGAAGGACGCCCGCCGTGCCCTTGACCCCGGACGCGGCATAGCTCCAGACGCACACTCCGAGGTGCGACCCAGCCTCGACCGTGACATAGGACATCGCGTCCTCATCGCCAAACGGGTAGTCTCCGTCGTCGTCCTGGACTATCTCCGGCGACTCCCACACCTCCTGCAATGAGCGCTCGACGAACGCCCTGAACCACTCAGCCTGATCGGCCATATGTCACAACCCCTTTCGACCCAACTCAGATTCTGCCACGCAGGTGTGACATCCCCAGGAGTCAGTTCCGGCTCAGATCTGGCCCTCCACCTGGTCCATCGACTTGTAGATCCGCTTCTCGGACACCGGGTGCGCGGTGCCAAGGGTCTGGGCAAACAAGCTGACGCGCAACTCCTCGATCATCCACCGAAGCGCCAGCACATCAGCTCCGGTACGTCGCGTCAACGGAAGTGCGGCGACAAGTGTGGCGTACTCACGGCGAACGCGAGCCACCGTCTCCATGTGCTCCGCATCGCGGGCAACCTGGCTGGGCGCGTGGTCACAACGCGTGAGTATGCCGCGAAGGAAGCGCTCCAGGTGCCGCAACCTCGCAAACCCGGTCTCCGCAACGAATCCCGGATAGATCAGGGACCGCAGCTGAGCCTGCATGTCCTGCTTAGCCGGCGCCATTACGGGGCTCGTCATCGCGGCCAGCGCAAGCTCGACCTCCCGCGACTTCACCAACAGCGGCTCAACGAGATCGATCACCTCCATGACCCGAGCCACAACCTGGGACCGGACGATGCGCAAGGTCTCGTCGAACTCGACCGGACCGAGCACCTGGCCGCCCGGTCGCTCCGCGACGATCGAGTCGACCGCCGCGGCAAGGCAGTCCTGCAGCAGCCCGGGAACGCTGCCGTGGGGGTTGTGGCCCAGCGTGAGGCGCTGGGCGTTGGTCAACAGCGCCAACACCCGCTTCCAGGGAGCTGTCGTGTTGAGCAGCAGCAAACGTCGGACTCCGAGTCTGGTCGCCGAGTCTCGCTCCTGCGCCGATGCGAGCACCTCTACAGCGACGCTGTCGCCGTGGTCCACCACAGCTGGGAAGCCCTGGATGACTCGGTCGCCCACCCGCTGTTCAAAGGTGGTGGGCAGATCGCCAAAGACCCACTGTTGCAGGCCTGTTCGCTCGATTGATGCGGCCGCCCGCTGAATGGTCTCGCGGAACTGTGGTGCCAGCTGCTCCTGCAGAGCCGCAAGGTCCTTGCCCTCCCCCACCACCGCGCCGGTGGGCGACTCGACCCTGAACGTGATACGCAGGTGGTCGGGCACCCGAGACCAGTCCCACTCGCTGGCCGGGATGTGTACGCCGGTCCGCTCACCCAGAGCGTGCGCGAGCTCATCGGTGAGGTGGCCGGCCTCTGGATCGGCGGACGCCAGGGCTGCTCGGGCGTGGTCAGGAGTCGGGACGAAGTTGCGACGGGTCGGCTTCGGGAGCGACTTCAGCAGGGCAATCGACAGGTCTTCACGCAATCCGGCCACCTGCCAGTCGAATCCGTCGTCGTCGACCCTGTTGAGGACGTCGAGGGGGATGTGAACCGTGACCCCGTCGGCGGCCGCTCCGGGCTCGAACTGGTAGGTCACGGGCAGGGCGATGCCGTTCTTCTCCCAGGTCTGGGGGTAGTCGTCCGCACTGACCGCGTCGGCACTGTCACTGACCAGTAGGTCCTCGGTGAAGGTCAGCAGATCGGGCTGCTCCCGACGGGTCTGCTTCCACCATGAGTCGAAGTGCTGCCCGGAGACGATCTCGGCCGGCAGCCTTGCGTCGTAGAAGTCGACCAGGGTCTCGTCGTCGACCAGGATGTCCCGCCGCCTGGCCCGTGCCTCGAGCTCGGTCAGGCGCTTGATCAAAGCCCTGTTGTCGTGGAAGAACCGGTGATGCGTCTCCCAGTCACCTTCGACCAAAGCGTTGCGGATGAACAGATCTCGGGACTCTTCAGGGTTGATCCTCGCGTAGCCCACTTTGCGTCCGGCAACCAGCGGGACGCCATACAGGGTGACCTTCTCCAGGGCCACCGCGGCGCCACGCTTCTTCTCCCAATGCGGCTCGCTGTAGCTTCGCTTGACCAGATGGTCGGCAAGGCGTTCGATCGCCGCGGGGTCGGTCACAGCGTTGACCCGGGCCCACAGCCGGGTCGTCTCGACCAGCTCGGCCGACATGACCCACTGCGGCTGCTTCTTGAACAGCGAGGAACCCGGTGAGATGCCGAATCGTGCGCCACGGGCGCCGATGTACTCGCGCTTCTCGACGTCGCGTAGACCGATATGGGAAAGGAGTCCCGAGAGCACGGACCGGTGGATTGCGTCATGGTCGGCATCAGTTGAGTTCTGTTGCAGGTCAAGGGACTTGCAGGCTGCCCTGAGCTGGCTATGCAGATCCTGCCATTCGCGGACCCGCAGATAGTGGAGGTACTCGGCCTTGCACATTCGTCGAAAAGCGCTGCCGGAAAGCTCCTGCTGCTGCTCCTTCAGGTAGTTCCACAGGTTCAGCAGCGTCACGAAGTCGCTGTGTTCGTCGGCGAAGCGTCGGTGCTTTTCGGCGGACTGTTGGCGTTTGTCCATCGGGTTCTCGCGTGGGTCCTGGATGGAGAGGGCCGCGACGATGATGAGCACCTCACGCAGCGCACCGTTGATCTCGGCCTCGATCACCATCCGAGCGAGGCGCGGGTCGAGAGGCAGTTGGGCGATCTTGCGGCCGTATACCGTCAGCCGCTTCCGGTTGTCCGCGACCTGATCTGCTGCCGGCACGAGGGCCTGGAGCTCCTCCAACAGCCTGATGCCGTCGGTGATCTGGCGTGAGTCCGGCGGGTCGATGAAGGGAAAGTGAGCGATGTCGCCCAACCCCAGGGAAGTCATCTGGAGGATCACCGAAGCCAGGTTGGTGCGCAGGATCTCGGGGTCGGTGAACTCGGGCCTGGCCTCGAAGTCCTCCTCCGAGTACAGCCGGATGCAGATGCCGTCGGCGACGCGACCACAGCGACCTGCACGCTGGCTGGCGCTGGCCCGCGAGATAGGCTCGATCGGAAGGCGCTGCACTTTGGTGCGCTGGCTGTACCGCGAGATGCGTGCGGTCCCGGCGTCCACGACATACCGAATTCCTGGCACTGTCAGTGAGGTCTCGGCGACGTTCGTGGCAAGGACCACGCGGCGGCCGGTGTGCTGACCGAAGACACGGTGCTGCTCGGCCGATGACAGGCGTCCAAAGAGCGGCAGGATCTCGGTATGGGGCAGGGCCATTCCAGTGAGCGCTTCTGCAGCATCACGAATCTCGCGTTCGCCGGAAAGGAAAACCAGGATGTCACCGCCCATGACCCGGTGCTCGGTCCACAGCTCCTCGACCGCCTCACAGATGCCGGTGACCTGGTCCCTATCGTCGTCTGGCGTCTCGCCCACCAGAGGCCGGTAGCGCACCTCAACCGGGTAGGTCCGCCCGGACACCTCGATGATGGGCGCATCGTCGAAATGCCTTGAAAACCGTTGTGGGTCAATGGTTGCCGACGTGATGATGACCTTGAGATCAGGGCGACGCGGCAACAGCTGCTTGAGGTAGCCGATGATGAAGTCGACGTTGAGGCTGCGTTCGTGGGCCTCGTCGATGATGATCGTGTCGTAACGGCGCAGGTCGCGGTCGCGTTGCATCTCGGCGAGCAGGATGCCGTCGGTCATCACCTTCACCAGGGTGTTGGCGCTCGAGTGATCGGCGAAGCGCACCTGATAGCCCACCGCGGTCCCGAGCTCGATGTTGAGCTCCTCGGCGATGCGCTCGGCCACTGACCTGGCGGCGATCCGCCGCGGCTGGGTGTGGCCGATCATCCCCTCGATGCCACGGCCGAGCTCAAGGCAGATCTTGGGGATCTGCGTGGTCTTACCGGAGCCGGTCTCGCCCGCCACGATGACGACCTGGTGGCCCGCGATGGTCGCGGCAATGTCGTCCTTTCGGGCGACAACCGGCAGGTCCGCGGGATAGGTGACCT
>JAYSQH010000108.1:0-1518 GCA_043721655.1 Phycicoccus sp.
TGCCCCTGGCTGCCGTATCCGATGACAGCAACCTTGCGTCCCTGGATCACTGACAGATCTGCATCGTCGTCATAGAACATCTCAGCCATGGCGGGCTCCTTCAGGTAGTTGACGAAATGGGGTGAATCTCAAGCCGAACGAAGCGAGCGGTCGGTGATCGAGCGGCCACCACGACCGATGGCGACCATGCCCGAGTGCACCAGCTCCTTGACGCCGAACGGCTCCAGGATCCGCAGCAGCGCCTCCAGCTTGTCGCTGTCTCCGGTAGCCTCGATGGTCACGGCGTCTGTTGCAACGTCGATCACCTTGGCCCGGAACAGCTGGGCGGTCTCGAGGATGTGCGAGCGAGTCTGCAGATCAGCTCGTACCTTGACCATGAGGATGGCCCGCTGGACCGAGGTGGTGCGTTCGAGCTCGACCACCTTGAGCACCTCGACCAGCTTGTTGAGCTGCTTGGTGACCTGCTCCAGCGGCAGTTCCTCGACGTCGACGACGACCGTCATCCGGGACACCTCAGGGTGCTCCGTGGGTCCCACCGCCAACGAGTCGATGTTGAACCCGCGTCGTGAGAACAGTCCGGCTATGCGGGTCAGCACGCCTGGCTTGTTCTCGACCAGGACTGACAGTGTGTGCTTGCTCATGACAATCGCCCTTCCAGTCCTCTGTGCCCTCTGGCGAGGATGAGACCCCGCTCCGCTCCTCGCTCCGCTGCGATGCTCACGGAGCCTAATCCTCTGTGCCCTCTGGCGAGGATGAGACCCCGCTCCGCTCCTCGCTCCGCTGCGATGCTCACGGAGCCTAATCCTCGCGGTCCCACACCGGCGTCAGACCGCGTGCAGTCTGGATCTGGTCGTTGCTGACTCCCGAGGGGACCATCGGCCACACCATCGCATCGCGGTGGACGACGAAGTCCACCACGACAGGAATGTCGTTGATCTCCATCGCCTTCTTGATGGTCGCGTCGACGTCGCCAGGCGCATCGCACCGCATTCCCACGCAGCCGTAGGCCTCCGCCAGCTTGACGAAGTCAGGCACGCGAACCTGCGCATGGCTGGTGTGCAGGTCGGTGTTGGAGTAGCGCTCGTTGTAGAACAGGGTCTGCCACTGTCGGACCATACCCAGACTCGAGTTGTTGATGATCGCGACCTTGATCGGGATCTTGTTGATGACGCAGGTCGCGAGCTCCTGGTTGGTCATCTGGAAGCAGCCGTCACCGTCGATGGCCCAGACGACACGCTCTGGCTGGGCGACCTTGGCGCCCATGGCCGCCGGCACCGCGAAACCCATGGTGCCCAGGCCCCCGGAGTTGATCCAGCTGTTCGGCCGTTCGTACCGCACGAACTGAGCGGCCCACATCTGGTGCTGGCCCACCCCGGCCACGAAGACCGACTCGGGTCCGCTGATCGCGCCAATGCGCTCGATGACGTGCTGCGGGGACAGCGACCCATCCTCATGGGCGGGGTACCCCAGCGGGAATGTGGTCTTCCACCCTTCGACCTGCGCCCGCCAGTCCGCGTA
>JAYSQH010000109.1:0-1501 GCA_043721655.1 Phycicoccus sp.
CCCGACACGCCCAACAACGTCCGCGTCTTCGGCCGGCCCCAGTCGGGGCGGGCCGAGGGAGCCTTCCCCCAGGCCCGCATCCTCAGCCTGTGCGAGGTCGGCACTCATGTGCTATATAGGCACCTCATCAAGCCGATCTGCCGGGGCGAAGTCACCATGGCCGACTACCTGCTGCGCTGGCTGGAGAAGGACATGCTGCTGTTGTGGGACCGTGGCTTCCTCAGTTACAAGAACTTGAAACAGGTACGGCAGCGCGGGGGGCACCTCCTGGCCCGCATCAAATGCAACCTAATATTCAGACCCACCCAGACGCTGCCCGATGGCTCGTACCTGTCGAAGATGTATCGCTCGTCCGGGGATCGCAAACGCGACTGCAACGGCATCGTGGTCCGCATCATCGAGTACACGCTGACTGATCCCAGTCGGCCCGGCGATGGCAAGGTCCACCGCCTGCTGACGACGCTGCTGGATGCCACCGCCCACCCCGCCAAAGATTTGGTGATTCTCTATCACGAAAGATGGGATCACGAGGGGGCCATCGACGAGTTGAAGACCCATCAAATGGCCCGGCCGGTGCTGCGAAGCAAAACTCCCGCCGGCGTGGTCCAGGAGATCGAGGGACTGCTGCTGGCCCACTTCGTGGTTCGGACGCTGATATTCGAAGCGGCCACGAGCGCCGGACTGGATCCGCGGAGGCTGTCGTTCACGGGAACACTGAAGATCCTGCGCTGCCGCATGCCGGAGGTGCCCAAAAGCGAGAAGGGACGCCGGCGGTGGTGGGACGACCTGTTGGCGGAGGTAGCAGAAGCCCTACTCGAGCCGAAACGGGATCGGGTCAACCCACGGGTCATCAAACGCAAGATGAGCAAATGGCTGAAGAAACGACCGCACCATAGGCAGACCCCGCAGCCATCGATGTCGTTCCGAGAGTCCATCCAGATCGAGTGAGACAAGCCCTCGTGTGTGAGGCGTGCGCGCAACACCTTGCTAGACTGAGAGTATGGGTAATCTACCTGCGTTGTCTCTGGACGGTATTGCGGCTAAGGCGGTCCCCATCGACGAGCGGCGGTATGGTAGAAGTCGTAGTCGGTGTCATCGCAGATCCTCCGGGACTGTCCCTCCCATCCTACCACCGTCGCCGTGGGTCGGTCAATCAACCTCACTCGTGCGAGGTCTGCCCCCACGGCGTCGGCATCGTCGGCTTGCGGCGGTGCAGGTCCGTCCGCACGTCCTTGGGTCGGCCCTTCCACCAGGTCACGAATCGCACTAGTTGCTTGACCGCCTCGTCGTAGGCAACTTTGCCCTTCTCGGCGGAAGCGAGGTCGGCCGCGCCGAGGACGCCGGTGTCGGAGTAGCTGCTCGTCCACGAGACCGCCGTCGCCGGGCCGGCACCGAAGAGGTCCACCCAGTTGAACGGGTTGTCCTCCTCGTTGAAGCTGATCGTGCCGCCCTTGATCTGGTCCTTGCGGACGTTGTCGCCGTCGAGGTACAGGTAGAGCGA
>JAYSQH010000110.1:0-5546 GCA_043721655.1 Phycicoccus sp.
GAGCGACAGGTAGTCACCGTTCAGCAGAGCGACACCGTCGCGCTTGATGAACGGCAGGTCCGCACTGATCTTGCCGGCAGCGATCGCCTCGTCAACCGCCCGGTCCGGGCTGGGAACCGCGTGCCCGACGCGGTTGTGACAGTCGATACAGTCCATGAGGCGGTTGGTCTGGCTGCTCTTGAGCCGGTCGACGTCAGGCTTGACGTCCGTCGACACGCCGACCTGCGACCCCGCGATGTACTGCTCTGTCGTCCCGTCCTTGGCCTTGAACTCCACGAGGTCGATCTTCTGGGCGCGCTCGTCGCCAGAGGTGTAGGACACCGTCTGCTCCACATGCCAGTGAACGCCACGGGGGCCACTGGCGTCGCCCAAGCCGGCTGGCCGGAGCATGACGGCGATATTCTCGCGTGTGTTGGTCTCGTCGAGGCGGTACCTGGGCCGAAGGACCAGCTTGACCGGCCCCCCGTTCTCAGTGATCCGCTCGAGCGAGTGGCATTTCAGGCAGGTGTCCTTGACGGCCGGCAGCTTGGCATGGTCCGGGGGCGGGATGGGGGTCGGGTACTGGCCCGTGATGATGTCCATGAGCTGCTTGGTGCCGTTCGCCTTCGCCTTGACGAACCCGGCCAGGCCGGGCTCTATATGGCACTCGGCGCACGTGACGTCCTTGTGGGCAGAAATCGCATAGGCCTTCAGCTCCGGAGCCATGGTGTGGCAGGCGCCGCAGAACGCGGGGGTCTCGGAGAAGCCGACGGCCGCGACGCCACCCATCGTGGCGACCGCACCGAACCCTGAGAAGAACAGGAAGATGAGGAGTATGCCGCGCTTGCTCCGCCAGGGCGGGTGCGGGATCTTGTGGAGGACGCGCCCCACAGGGGCGAACGCACGTCGGGTGCGCCGGAATCGCCGCTTCTTGACGACCACGGCGGCTTGGGCCGCCACGGGCGCTTCGGTCGGCTCAGTCGGAACCGCCGGCTCGGGCGCTTCGGTTGGTCTGGGTTCCGTTTGCTCATTCATCGGCTGATGTTCGTGAGGGCGGCGGACATCTGTTCGGGGCTGAGGCCGCCGGTCTTGATGTCTCGCAGGATCCCCTTGCGGTCGATGAAGAAGTGGGCGGGTATGCCGTAGACGCGGTAGGCGGAGGCGATGGCGGTGTCGGGGTCGGCGACCTTGGGGTAGGTCAGGCCGACGCGGTCGGCGTAGTCCTTCACGGTGGCGGCGTCTTCTCGGATGAAGATGGCCAAGATGACCGCGCGCTGGGGTTGGAACTTGACGTAGGAGGCCTGGATGTCTGGTGCCTCTGCGACGCAGGCGGCGCACCAGGTTGCGCCGAAGGTCAGCCATACGGGCTGTCCCTTGAAGGAGCTCAGCGAGACCGGCTTGCCGTCCACCGTGGTGGCGGTGAAGTCCTGGGCCAGGGTGCCGATCTTGGGGGGGGCGCCCTTGGTGGGCCCGGACAGTTCGATGGCCTGAAGGCCCGTCTTGGGGGTGTAGGGGCGGTTGATCAGGTACGCCCCGCCGATGACGAGGAGTGCGGTGACCACCAGGACGCTCAGAGTGCCCAGGCGGCTCTCGCGGAGTCGCTGCTGCCAGCTTTTGCCCGGCCGGACCGGCGGGCGGGCCGAGGGGCCCGCCTGCGAGCTGTCCATCATCACTTGACTCATGATCGAGTCATCCTCACTTCTGTTGGTGCTTGCGTTGGTGCTTCCGTGGTGGCGGTGCCGCCTGTCCGGCCGACCTGTTCGGCGTCTGCTTCGGGTTACGTCTTCCCGTAGCTGTGCAGGCCGCTGAAGAAGAGGTTGCCGAAGAAGGTGAGAAGGACGCACCCGAAGGCTGCGATGAGCAGCCACGCGGCCTTGCGCCCTACCCAGCCGCGAGCGACCCGGGCGTGCAGGTAGGCGCCGTACACCAGCCAGGTGAGCAGTGAGGCGGTCTCCTTGGGGTCCCAGCTCCAGTAGCTGCCCCAGGCGATCGACGCCCATACCGCACCCAGGACGACGACCAGGGTCAGCAGGGGAAACGCGATGACCACCGAGCGGTAGCCGATCTCGTCCAGCAGGGCCGGCTTGGGCAGTCCCGGCCTGCCCTCCTCGGGCTGGATGAGGTAGAGCACGGCAGCCGCGAAGGAGACCGCGAACGCGCCGTAGGCCACGATGGCCACGGCGACATGGATGGTCAGCAGCAGGTTGTTCTGCAGCGCCGGGACCAGCGGGTTGTCGGTGGACCCGACCGACAGGGCATACAGCAGGATTCCTGCGGTGAGCGGCAGGATCAGCAAGGCGATGGTGCGCACGTGGTACTTCTGCTCGATGTAGACGTATGCCAGGACCATGCCCCAGCCGAAGGCGACGGAGAACTCGTACTGGTTGCCGAACGGCCCATGACCGACCACGATCGAGCGCAGGACGAGAGTCACGGTCAGGAACAGCAGGGCCAGCCAGGTGAGGTAGGTGCCGTACTGCGCCAGGGCGCGCGGCGGGTGGGCCACCCGAGGCTGCACTCGGCCCTCGTCAGGGTCCTCGTCAGGGTCCTCGACGGCGCCACTTCCGGAGCCCACTGAGGCGCCCACTCTGGCGTGCGCAGCGACGGGCGCCTGCTTGACGGACCGCCCCATCGTCAGGGCCAGGATGTAGCAGGCCAAAGCCACGACGACCATGAAAAGGCCGACCATCAGGCTGTACTGGGACAAATTAAGCATCGTTCTGCCCTACTTCTTGGGTGGTGCTCGTCGGGGTGCCGGCGAACTGTATGTCGGTGATGAGCTGGTTGAACTGAGGCTTGAATGCAAGGTCACGTTTCATGGGCGAGGCGCAGAGGATCTCGCTGCCGCCTGTGGTCTTGCGGATCCGGACCCAGATCCGGCGGTGGGGGAAGAAGAAGACGAGGTAGAGCCCGATGGTCAGGAGTGCGGAGCCGACCCAGACGATGTTCATTCCGGGGTCCTTGGCCACGATCAGGCCGGTGAACTGGCGGGTGCGCTCGAAGGTGTAGCTGAGCCCCGCGAGGGTGACCTGTTTGCCCTGGTCCACGACCTGGCTGGCGACAGCGGCCTTGGTGCCGTCCTGGAAGACGTTGACCTCGACCTGCCCTGCCTTGATGTTCGGGTCGGTCTTGCCCGAGGCGGCCACGACGATCTCGACGACCTGTTTCTTGGCGGGCAGGTTGAACTGGCCGATGCTGTGCTCCCCGTCATCGGAGGTCCAGGACAGCGGGGTGGCGTCGTTGTACAGGACCTTGCCGTCGGGGTCGGTGACCTTCATCGCCGCGGCCTCGCCGAAGAACGCCTGGTAGAACGAGATTCCGTCGCGTTTCAGCGGGCTGTTGACCCGGATCGTCTTGCGATCGACCTGGACGCCGTTCTTGTACAGGATCAGGTCGCTGGCGTAGTCACTCGGGGTGCCGTCGGGGTAGTACGCGTCGTTGAACGACATGGCCTTGACCGCCAGCCCGCTGCCGTGGCCGACCTGGACGGTGGAGCCCACAGGCACGACGAAGTTGGGGTTCTTGAAGCCGGTGGTTGAGCTGACGAAGAACGCGATGAGGATGATCACGAAGCTGAGGTGGGCGATGACCGTCCCGAAGGGACCCCAGCGGAACCGGTCGGCATACAGGTTCAGGTCCCCGTCGTCTCCGCCCTCGTCGATGACTGTCCGGAAGTGGTGGGCCTTCAAGACCCCCCGGACATCCTCGAGTGCCGTGTCAGGCCCGGCCGGCACCAGGATGGCCGCCCGCAGCGGCGCGTGGCTGAAGAACACCTCACCCATCCGGGTGCGGGGGTGGCGGGCCAGCTTCCACAGCCGCGGAGCCCGGTTCACCGAGCAGGCAAGGATGCTGGTGGTCAGCAGGGCCATGTTCGCCTTGAACCAGACCGAAGAGAAGATGGCGAAGAAGCCGAGCCGGTCGAACACTGGCGTCCAACCGCCATACTTGGGTTGAAGCGTCTTCAGCCAGGCGTCGTAGGAGGCCGGGTCGGCGGACAACCCAGCAGGGGCCTGCATGAGCATCGCGCCAATGAAGGACATCAGCCCAAAGGCCAGCATCAGCCACAGCCCGGTACGCATGTTGATGAAGAACCGCCAGAGCCGGTCCAGGACATCCGAGGCGGCCACCGAGGCGCCGCCGCCCGCACCGTCGAGGGCGTCCAGGGACTCATAGGCGTCCTGCTCGGGAGGACGTGTGCGGGTGTCTTGGCTCATCATGGACTCTTCTCAGATACCGATACGGGGCAGGGAGCCCGACAGCTTGGCGAACAGGTTGGTGATCATCAGGAAGCCGACCAGGACGAGCATCGCGCCGGTGACCAGGGAGACCCCGGCCTCGTGGCGGCGGAACCATGCCAGCTTGGCGTTTGCCGCGGTGGCGCCCACGGCGACCAGGACGAACGGGATGCCCAGGCCGATGGCGTAGGCGAAGAGCAGGACCATCCCCTGGAGCACGCTGGAGTTCAGCGAGGCCAGGCCGATGATGCCGCCCAGGATGGGTCCCACGCACGGGGTCCAGCCCGCGGCGAACGCCGAGCCCATCATCGTGGAGCGGGCGTAGGAGGGGGCCTTGACCAGTACGGTGCCGTCGCCGGTGGGGGACTTCTCCATCAGGCTCCCGGTGGGGATGGACACCTGCCGGTACAGGACCGAGAGACGGATCACGCCGGCGACATGCAGCCCCATCACGATGATGATGGCCCCGCCGATCTGGCGCAGGATCCCGAAGTAGTCCCGCAGCACGTACCCGACCAGGCCGATCGAGGCCCACAGCCCGACGAACACGATCGTGAACCCCAGGACGAAGGCCAGCGCGTGTCGCAGCGCCACCCTCCGGGCCCTGGGTGAGTCCACCGGGGTGGCCCCGACCATGTAGCTGACATAGGCCGGGACCAGCGGAAGGCAGCACGGCGACGCGAACGACACGATTCCTGCGAGGAACGCGAGAGCGATGCTGACGACGGTCATGGTTCTACTTGGCGCTCGGGGTTGCGGTGGGGGTGGCAGTCGCGCCCTGGATGTGGGTGGCAACGGTCTTCGCAAGGTTCGAGTTGGGGTCGATGGCGATGACCTTCTTCCACTCGATCTGCATGTTGACCTTGTCCGGCGGGGTCTGGCTGAAGTAGAGGAACCCAAGGTCGTAGTGCACCTCGGCCACCTTGGGGTAGAGCCCCGCTGCTATCAGCCAGGTCTTCTTGGCATCAACGGCATTGCCGAGGTTGAACTGCGCCGCACCAAGG
The DNA here is from genome assembly GCA_043721655.1 of Phycicoccus sp. Lineage (GTDB taxonomy): Bacteria > Actinomycetota > Actinomycetes > Actinomycetales > Dermatophilaceae > UBA4719. Next base: position 5,219 of record JAYSQH010000110.1, read on the forward strand.
GCGAGCAGCGCCACCTGGTTCTTCGGGTCGACGCCTAGGACCTTCTGCTCCCAGAGGGCTGCGTTCTTGTAGTCGGTGGCTGCGAAGTAGAGGTCGCCGAGGCCCTGGAGCGAGGCAATGTCCTTGGGGTTCGTGGTGATCTTCGTCATCAGAGCGACAACCTTCGCCTGGTCGACTGCTTTGGCACCCCCGGCTGCCGTGGTCGCCTGGCTGTTCGTCGGCGCTCCTGAGATGCCCGGGACGGCGTCACCCTTGCCCATGAAGTAGACCGCTGCGACGATGGCGAGGACGAGCAACGGCACCGCAGCCCACATGATCTGCTTGCGTC
>JAYSQH010000111.1:0-4577 GCA_043721655.1 Phycicoccus sp.
GGCGAGCTGCACCGAGCGCTCGTCGAGGACCGGCTTGGCGCGGTAGCCAGGGGTCGTCGCGGCCACGAGATGCTCGAACAGGGTCGTCTTCCCGCTCCCGCTGTGCCCGACGAGCACCACATTGCGGATCTCGCCGGGGGCAGTGGCGTGCAGGGCGGTTGCGCTCGTGGCGGTCTTGGTGCTCATGGCCAGAACGATGTCGTCTCACGGCGTTCGGCACAACCCCGCCACGGTGGTCGGTACGCTGGGGCGACCATGCTGAATCGATTCGCGCGCGCTTTCGTCAACAGGCTCTTCACGCCACTGGCCCGGTTGTTCGTCAAGCTCGGCATCAGCCCGGACGTCGTCACGATCGTGGGCACGATCGGCGTCAGCCTGGGCGCCCTTGCGTTCTACCCCCGTCATGAGTTCTTCTGGGGCTCGATCATCGTCTCGGTGTTTGCCCTTTCCGACAGTCTCGACGGGTGCATGGCCCGACTCGCGGGTCGCTCGACCAAGTGGGGTGCCTACCTCGACTCAACCCTGGACCGGGTGGGCGACAGTGCCGTCTTCGGCGGGCTCGTTCTCTGGTATGCCGGCGGTGGCGGCACGCCATACCTCGCGGCTCTGGCGCTGGCCTGCCTGATCCTGGGCAGCGTTGTCAGCTATGCAAAGGCCCGAGCTGAGGGTCTGGGCATGACGGCCAACGTCGGCATCGCCGAACGTGCAGATCGACTGGTGGCCGTGCTGATCGCCACTGGTCTGGTCGGGCTGGGTCTGCCCGAGGTGTTCTTGACCGTCGTCTTGGCCCTGTTGGCCCTGGCCAGCCTGATCACCGTGGTCCAGCGGATGCTCGAGGTGCGCCGGCAGGCGTTCGAGGTCGCGTGAGCACGCTGACCGATCGCGCCTCGCTCGCCGGCTATCGAGCCGGGTGGTCCCTCACCCGCCGGATGCCGGATCGCCTGGCCTACCGATCTTTTGACCTGCTCGCCGATGCCATCTGGCGGCGTGGGGGCAAGGGCGTCGAACGGATGCGCAGCAACTACGGCACCGTCCGGCCCGAGCTGAGCCCAGCTGAGCTCGATGCCCTGGTGCGGGCCGGAATGCGTTCCTACCTGCGCTACTGGTGCGACTCGTTCCGGCTTCCTGACCGCAGCATCGACGAGCTCATCGACGGTGTCCGGGCGGTCGGCGACGAAACGGTCCGCGCCCACCTGCAGTCGGGCCACTCCGCAGTCATGTTCCTCGGACACCTGGGCAACTGGGACTTCGGCGGCGCCTGGTCCACCACCCAGCTGGCGCCGGTGGTCACCGTCGCCGAACGGCTCAAGCCGGAGGAGCTCTTCGACGAGTTCCTCGAGTTCCGTGAGCAACTGGGCATGCGGATCATCCCGCTGACCGGTGGCAGCGACGTGTTCCGAGAGCTGACCAGAGCCTGCCGCTCCGGGGCGCTGGTTGCCCTGCTGGCCGACCGGGACCTGACCAAGGGCGGTATCGAGGTCGACTTCTGCGGTCAACGGGCAAAGATGGCGGTCGGCCCGGCCGCGCTGGCAGTCAACACCGGCGCCGCCCTGCACCCGTGCATGGTCCACTACGAGCCACATCCGCATGGGCGTGGCTGGCGGACTGTCGTGACCTTCCACGACGCCGTCCCCGTGCCGGCCGAGGGCACCTCCAGGGAGAAGGTCCACGCCATGACGCAGGCCTGCGCCGACGTACTGTCCGAGGCGGTCCGCGAACACACCCATGACTGGCACATGATGCAGCGCGTCTTTACCAAGGATCTCGATGACGACCGCCTGGCAGAACACATCGGCGACCGGAGAACAGGCGAGAGCAGATGAGGATCGGGATCGTCAGCCCGTACTCCTTCGACGTCCCCGGGGGAGTGCAGCTTCATGTGCGTGACCTCGCCGAGTACTTCATCTCGCAGGGTCACTACGTCAGCGTGCTGGCACCGGCCGACGACGACACCCCCCTGCCCAGCTATGTCGTCAGCTGTGGCCGGGCAGTTCCGGTGCGCTACAACGGTTCTGTGGCCCGGCTGTCGTTCGGGCCCCTGACGGCTGCCCGTGTTGGCCGCTGGGTGGACTCTGGCCGTTTTGACGTTGTCCATCTCCACGAACCGGTGACACCCAGCGTCTCCGTTCTTGCGCTGTGGGCGGTGGACGGGCCGATCGTGGCCACTTTCCACACGTCCAACCTGCGCTCGCGAGCCATGCAGGCGGCATACCCGCTGCTGCGTCCCAGTCTCGAGAAGATCAGCGCCAGGATCGCGGTCTCCGAGGACGCGCGGCGAACGGTGACCACGCATCTGGGGGGCGATGCCGTGGTGATCCCCAACGGAGTGTTCGTCGAGCGGTTCGCGTCGGCCAAGTGGCGGCCCGACTGGCAAGGCACCGTCGAACGACCCACGATCGCCTTCCTCGGACGGATGGAAGAGCCACGCAAAGGTATGCCGGTCCTGTCGCAAGCGCTGCCGCAGATCCTTCGCGATATCCCCGGCGTCCGGGTCTTGATCGCCGGTCCCGGCGACCCCGACTCCATTCGCGAGAAGATGACCAGCGAGGCGGCCGCAGCCTGTGAGTTCCTCGGCCCGGTCAGCGATCGGGACAAGGCAAGCCTGCTCGCGTCTGCGGATGTCTACGTCGCGCCGAACACGGGCGGCGAGAGCTTTGGCATCATCCTGATCGAGGCCATGAGCGCCAGGGCGACGGTGCTGGCCAGCGACCTGCCGGCATTCACCAGAGTTCTGCACGACGGTGACGCAGGGGAGCTGTTCCAGAACGAGGACCCCGTCGACCTGGCCAGGGCCGTCGTGGCGCTCCTGCACGATCCGGTACGCCGTGAACAGCTGGCCGCCGCCGGACGTGAGCGAGCCAACGCCTTTGACTGGTCAGTGGTCGCCAAGGACGTGATGGCGGTCTACGAGACGGTCATCTTCGGTGCGTCTTCGGTGCGCACCTCCAACGAGCCCGACTCACGATGGGGACGACTGTTGCGCACCGGCAGAAACAGCGGAGGCATGTGATGGACCCCAGCTGGATCGTCACCGGGATCGCAGTGCTGGTGCTTGTTGCCTGGTACGTCTCATACGGCGCCGCCCGGCTCGACCGGTTGCACTCCCGGGTCGAAGGCGCGCTCAGTGTCCTCGACGCGCAGCTGGTCCGCCGCGCCGAAGCCACGCTCGAGCTCGCCAACTGTGGCGCCCTCGACGCTGCCAGCGCCCTGCTCCTGGCCAGCGCAGCGTCGGACTCGCTTGAGGCCGACACCGCGGACCATACGTCTCGGGAGGCCATCGAGAGCGACCTGACCCAGGCCCTCGAGATGGCACTTGGCGAGGATGCTCTGCGGCACCTTCGAGGCGACGATGCCGTCGGCGCCCCGGTCCTCCAGCGCGTGGCCGATGTCAACCAACGAGTGCAGCTGGCCCGAAGGTTTCTCAACGATGCCGTCACCGACGTCCGTCGGGTGAGGCGCAAGCCGGGCGTGCGCTTGCTCCGCCTGGCTGGCCACGCCGAGCTCCCACAGACGTTCGAGATCGACGACGAGCTACCGATGCTTGGTCGAGGCGCCTGACGTCCTAATATGGGAGCCAAGCCCGCACCACCACGCGGGCACCGTGAGACTCCCGGAAGAGGCACTGTCTTGTCATCGCAAGAGACCACCCCCGCAAACGTTCCTGCCACCGGGACCTCGCGCGTCAAGCGCGGTATGGCCGAGATGCTCAAGGGCGGCGTCATCATGGACGTCGTTACTCCTGAGCAGGCAAAGATCGCCGAGGACGCCGGCGCCGTTGCCGTGATGGCGCTCGAGCGGGTGCCTGCGGACATCCGTGCCCAGGGTGGCGTCGCGCGGATGAGTGACCCCGACATGGTGCAGGGCATCATCGAGACCGTCTCCATCCCGGTGATGGCTAAGGCTCGCATCGGACACTTCGTCGAGGCTCAGGTCTTGCAGAGCCTCGGTGTGGACTACATCGACGAGTCCGAGGTGCTGACCCCGGCGGACTACGCCAACCACATCAACAAGTGGAAGTTCACCGTCCCCTTCGTCTGTGGCGCGACCAACCTGGGTGAGGCATTGCGCAGGATCAGCGAGGGTGCGGCGATGATCCGTTCCAAGGGCGAGGCCGGCACCGGTGACGTCTCCAACGCCACCATGCACATGCGCGTGATCAGCGGCGAGATCCGCCGGTTGTCCTCGATGAGCGAGGACGAGCTGTACGTCGCGGCCAAAGAGCTCCAGGCCCCCTACCAACTGGTCAAGGAGGTCGCCGAGACCGGCAAGCTGCCCGTGGTGATGTTCGTTGCCGGCGGTATCGCGACCCCCTCCGACGCGGCCATGATGATGCAGCTCGGCGCCGAAGGAGTGTTCGTCGGCTCCGGGATCTTCAAGTCCGGCAACCCCGCCCAGCGTGCCGAGGCGATCGTCAAGGCGACCACCTTCTTCGACGACCCGGACGTGATCGCCAAGGTCTCCCGCGGTCTGGGTGAGGCCATGGTCGGCATCAACGTCGAAGAGCTGGCCGAGCCGCACCGCCTCTCCACCCGCGGCTGGTAGCCCAGCATACCGCCAGGCGTGAGCTGGTTTGTTCC
>JAYSQH010000112.1:0-11806 GCA_043721655.1 Phycicoccus sp.
CCTGCGTGCTTGGGGAACCGGCGTCCGAGCACGTCGAACATCCGGTCACCCCAGTGGTGCCCTGCCAGATAGCCGATGTTGTCGCCGCCGATGGCCCCTGCACTCGCTGCCACGGCGACCCAGACGGGGGAGACGTTGAGCTGGTGGCGGGAGGCCAGGAGCGCCGCGGACACCAGGATCACCTCGCCGGGCAACGGAATGCCCATGCTCTCGATGCTGATCACCAGCCCGACCAGGACGTAGACCACGACCGGCGAGACGCCGATCAGGAGGGCGTCGACATTCATTGGGTCGGCCCAGATCCATAACTCATCCCAGATCCATGATGTGGAAGCACTCGCCCAGACGGCCCTCGCCGAGCCCGAAGAGGTCGGCCACCCCGCTGCCCCAGCCGCGCAGGAACCCGTCCAGCTGATCGCCCATGTGTCCCGTCTGGGACGCATGGGCCGTCAGGGCGGCGACCTTGCGGTCGAAGGTGCCGGTGATGTCCACGGCATGGGTCATCTGAGGATGGGCCATGATCCAGACCTCGTTGACGTGCCACGGCTCCAGGCCGAGCTCGATCAGCTCGGGCCAGGCGAAACGGTTCTCGGACGCGGGGTAGATGGCACGGATGGCGGCCTCACCCGCGGCGAGGTGATCCGGGTGGGAGGCCTGGAACCGGTCGTACCAGCGTTCGGGGGACTGGATCAGGACACGCTGGGGCCGGACGTCGCGGATGACCTCGACGATCTGGCGCTGCAGCTCCCACGAGGGTTCCAGCCAGCCGTCGCGATGGCCCGGCAGGAACCTCACGTCCTTGACTCCCAGGGCGGCGGAGGCGGCAACCTGTTCGCGTTCGCGAATCGCCGGCATCTGGTCGCGGTTGGTGTCGTCGAAGCCGCCCTGCTCGCCGTGCGTGCATAGCAAGATCGTGACGCTGAGTCCGGCGTCGACCCACCCCGCGGTGGTTCCCGCCGCCCCGAAGTCACAGTCGTCCGGGTGGGCGACGACCACGAGCACCCGCTCGATCTCTTGGTCGGGTCTGGGCGTAGCCGGCTGGCCGAAGGTCCGCTGCGTCATGAGGTCAGCGTAGTTGGACGACAGCCTGCTTTCGGCTGCAGCGTTGAGACCGACTCGGCAAGTGCGTCCAGGTCAGGGCTGTCGAGCCGGTAGGTGAGCCACTCGTCCATCGGCTGCCCTCCGAGTGAGTCGTAGAAGCCGATCGAGGGGGTGTTCCACTTCAGCACCCACCACTCGAGCCTGCCGTAGCCACGTTCGGTGCACAGGGCCGCCAGCGTCGCCAACAGCCCTTTGCCCAGGCCGGATCCGCGGTGCGCAGGTGAGACGAACAGGTCCTCGAGCCAGATGCCACCGCTTCCGAGCCACGTCGAGAAGGTGAGGTACCAGATCGCCATACCGACGATCTCACCGTCGACGACGGCGACGTGCCCGAACGCTGTGGGCGGGTGGTCCAGGGGGAACAGCGCTGACCGGAAGTCGGCCTCGGTCGCCTCGACCGCGTCCGGTGCCTTCTCGTAGACCGCCAGCTCGTGGACGAGCCCGAGGATGGCCGGCAGATCGTCCGGCTCGGCGGGTCTGATCGACCGGTTCTGGGGTTGCCTCGCGCCCGCTTCCGTATGCCGTGTGGTCACGGTCCGAGCGTAGGTCAGTCGCGCGCCGGCGCGCGGGTCAGGAGGCGGGCCGGCCGCCCAGCACCTCACGGAGCTTGACCCGGTGACCGGTGATGAGCAGGGCCCGCCGGTAGATGGACGAGGCGATCGAGACCATCAGCACAGCGGTCGCGGCGGTGAGAGCCATCGCGAGCAGGAGCTGCCAGATGGGGACCTCGCCCGAGGCCCAGCGGATCGGCATCGCCATCGGCGCGCTGAGCGGGAACAGCGACGCCGCGACGCTCCAGCCGCTGCCCGGGTCCGACGTGACGACCGTGATCGCCAGCATGTAGCCGACAACAAGGGTCATCGTGACCGGCAGGATCGCCGAGTTGACCTCGGTGATCTTGTTGACCAGGGCCGCCGAGGCTGCGAACAGGAACGCGTAGAGCATGAACCCGAGCAGGAACCACGCCACGGCCAGAGTGACGTCTCCGGCGGCAACCGGGGGCAGCCCGATGTTGTCGGTGACCTGCACCCCGACGGCGAACGGTGTCGCCAGGACGAGCAGCTGCACGAGGGTCACCGTGCCCACCGACAGCACGGTGCCGACGAGCACCTGGCTGGGACGCAGGATCGCGAGCAGCACCTCGGAGATGCGGGTGGACTTCTCCATGGCGACGGTGGTGGCGATGGCCGTTCCGGCGAAGGTGATCGCAAGGTATAGGACGATCCCGACGGCGAAGCCGGTGCCGGCGCGTCCCTCGCTCTCCACCCGCCCGACGGTGACCTGTTTGGGCGGCCGGACCGACTTGAGAGCCGCGACCTGCTGTGGGCTCAGCCCTGCCTCGGCCAGCAGGCGCGAAGTCTCCAGGCTGACCACAGCCTGGGCAACCACGACCGGGAAGGTCCCGCCCCCTCGTGCCTCGGTGTAGAGGGTGTCGCCGGCGAGTCCTGCAGAGGCGTCGCCTTTGCGCACGGCTTGGCGGACGGCCTCCGCGTCGTTGCGGGTCACGTACTTGACCGTGAACTTTGCTGACCTGCCGGCCCCGTCCAGCGCCGCCTTCATGTCCGCCGTGACCGGGCCGGCGGTGGCGAGCGTGTAGGTCGTGGGGTCGTTGCCCAGGATCTGCGGCACCACCACAGCGGCAACCGACATCAGTAGCAACAGCCCGGTGACGACCTTGAATGACCGCGACCTGAGGTTCTCCACGAGCCCGCGCTCAGCCACGAGCCGGGTGCCCTGCCACCAGCCGCCCATCAGCTCGCCTTTGCTTGCTCGAGGGGCCGGTCGGCGGCGGCCATGAACAGCTGCGACAGGGTGGGCAGGTCGAGACCGAAGTCGACCACACGTCCCGCCGCCCTCGCGGCGTCCAGCAGCTCGAGCGGGTCGACGCCGGCCGGAACCGCCAGGCGCAGCTCGTCGGCCTCGTCGCTGACCACGGTGACGTCGGTGTATGCGAGCAGCCAGTCTCGGGTCGGCGCCTGCACATGCAGTCGCAGCTGCTGTCGCCCAGAGGACGCCCGCAGGCTCGCGACACTGCCCTGGAGCACCGTGTGGCCGTGGTCGACCATGGCGATGTCTTCGCAGAGGTCCTGAACCAAGTCCAGCTGATGGCTGGAGAAGAGCACCGTGCGGCCGGCTCGGGCCCGTTGCCGCAAGGTCTCGGACAAGCCGACCACCGCGACCGGGTCCAGTCCCGCGAAAGGTTCGTCGAGGACGATGACCTCAGGGTCGTGCACCAGGGACGTGGCCAGCTGGAGGCGCTGCTGCATACCGCCGGAGAGCTTGTCTGTGCGATCCTTCCACCGGTCTTGCAGGCCCAGCTCTTCGAGCAGCCGCCGCGCACTGCCGGTCGCGTCAGCGCGGGACATTCCGTGCAGGCGTCCGAAGTGGACGACCTGGTCGCCCGCCGGCATCCCGGGGTAGAGCCCGCGCTCTTGCGGCATGTAGCCCCAGCGGCGGCGGTCTTCCTCGCACACCACTCGGCCGTCGTAGAGCACCGTGCCGCAGTCTGGGCTGAGCACCCCGAGCATGATCCGCAACAACGTCGTCTTGCCGGCGCCGTTGGGTCCGAGCAACCCGGTGATGACCCCGGGCGCCACGTCGAAGCTCACCCCGTCGAGGGCCACCAGCTCACCGAAAGAGTGCTCGACATCTCGAATCTCCAGCCCCATGGGCCGACCCTATCGATGGACGACGACACGCGGTGTCACCCCTGGTCCGTGTCCGTATGTCGCGTGCTAAGTTCCGGTTCATTCGGCCCACGCGACGCAGGTTGAGGGCATCGCCCCAAGATCTCGCCGGGCCAAAGTGGTCAAGGAGAATGATGTTCGACCTCATCGCCGGTCTTCCGCTTCACCCCCTCGTGGTCCATGCGACGGAGGTCATCGTCCCCAGCGCCGCCCTCGTGGTTTCCCTGGCCGTGTTGTGGCCTCCGTTTCGCCGCTGGGCCCGGTTCCTGCCGATCAGCCTCGCCCTGGTGGCGCTGGGCCTCGTACCGCTCTCGATCCAGTCCGGCCAGGCGCTGCGGGAGCGGGTCAAGGAGACCCCGCTGGTCCAGACCCACGCCGATATGGCCGAGGGTCTGGTGCCTTGGGTGCTGGGGCTGTTCCTCGTGGCGGCCCTCCTGCTGTGGTGGAACTGGAACGAGCACCAGGCCACGGCCGCACGCGCCCCGAGGTGGGTCGCGGTCGCACTGGCCGTGTCCGGTGTGTTCTTGGCAGCCGGGACCGTGGTCCAGGCCGTGCGGATCGGCCATAGCGGCGCCACCGCCACCTGGTCCCAGGTGACTGGCTCGGCGCCGCAGTCCCCGACAGGAGTCTCCGAGAACGGCTGACCCTGCTGTCCAGGGCGTCGCGATCGGCGTCTGTTCGGGTGCAGTGCTGTCACTGCCGCGACGTAGGCTGGAACTCACCATGACGACCCTTTTTGGCGACTTCCCCCTGCCCGGGCTCACACCTGCCTCGGCCAGCGGTGCGGTGGACGACCGCGGAGTGCCCACCTGGGCTGAAGCGGGCGGCGAGGTGCCGCAGGACGGTGCCGACCGGCATACCCGCTCAGCGGTCAGCCGCGACCCCGAAGCACTTCTCGAGGGGCTCAACCCCGAGCAGCAGATTGCGGTCACCCATGAGGGGGCGCCGCTGCTGATCGTCGCCGGAGCAGGCTCGGGCAAGACCCGCGTGCTGGCCCACCGCATCGCCTACCTCCTGGCGGCGCGCGACGTCCGGCCCGGGCAGATCCTCGCGATCACGTTCACCAACAAGGCTGCCGGCGAGATGCGCGAGCGGGTCGCGTCGCTGGTCGGCACCCGCAGCCGGGCGATGTGGGTCTCGACGTTCCACTCGGCGTGTGTGCGGATCCTGCGGCGAGAAGCCGCCCATGTCGGCCTGAAGTCGACCTTCTCGATCTATGACGCAGCCGACAGCCTGCGCCTGATGTCGATGGTCATGCGCAGCCTCGACCTGGACCCCAAGCGTTATCCGCCGCGGTCCTTCTCCGCCCAGGTGTCCAACCTCAAGAACGAGCTGATCGACGAAGAGACCTATGCAGCCGGGCTCGGCGAGGCCAGTCATCAGGAACGGATGGTCGCAGAGGCCTACCGGATGTACCAAGCGCGTCTGCGCCAGGCCAACGCGCTGGACTTCGACGACCTGATCATGACGACGGTCCACCTCCTGCAGGCCTTCCCCGATGTCGCCGAGTACTACCACCGGCGTTTCCGGCACGTCCTGGTTGATGAGTACCAGGACACCAACACCGCGCAGTACCAGCTGGTGCGAGAGCTGGTTGGTCATGCCGACAGCGGATCAGGGCGCGACCACACCGGCACTGGTCAGGCGGACGGCGATACAGGCAGTGTTCCTCCCGCCGAGCTCGCAGTCGTCGGTGACGCGGACCAGTCGATCTACGCCTTCCGCGGGGCGACGATCCGTAACATCGTCGAGTTCGAGCAGGACTACCCCGACGCGCGGACCATCCTGCTCGAGCAGAATTACCGCTCGACCCAGACCATCCTGCGCGCCGCCAACGCGGTGATCGCCAAGAACTCCGACCGTCGGCCCAAGAACCTGTGGACCGACTCCGGTGACGGCGCCAAGATCGTGGGCTACGTGGCCGACTCAGAGCACGACGAGGCCGCCTTCATCGCCCGGCAGATCGACAGCCTCGGCGACGAGTTCGGCGTGAAGCCGAGGGACGTGGCCGTCTTCTATCGCACCAACGCCCAGTCGCGCGCTGTTGAAGAGGTTTTCGTCCGGGTGGGCCTGCCCTACAAGGTTGTTGGCGGGACGCGCTTCTACGAGCGCCGAGAGGTCAAGGACACGCTCGCCTACCTGCGAGTCATCTCCAACCCCACCGACACCGTCAACCTGCGACGCATCCTCAACGTCCCCAAACGGGGCATCGGAGACCGAGCAGAGGCCTGTATCGCGCAGCTCGCCGAGCGCGAGCGGATCCCGTTCGTCGCCGCTCTGGGTCGCGCTCAGGACGCTCCAGGCATCGCGTCCCGGTCCGTGAAGGCGATCACCACGTTCACGTCCCTGCTCGAAGCCCTGCAAACCGTGCACGAGGGCGGCTCGGGGGTCGGGGACCTGATCGAGGCCGTGGTCGAGCAGACCGGCTATCTCGCCGAGCTGCGAGCAAGTCTGGACCCCCAGGACGAGACCCGGGTCGAGAACCTCGTCGAGCTGGTGGCCGTCGGACGCGAGTTTGACGAGTCCGAACCGCAGGGCTCGCTCCAGGACTTCCTCGAACGGGTCTCTTTGGTGGCCGATGCCGACGAGATCCCGGATGGCTCTGACGAGGCGAACGACAACGGCGTAGTGACGCTGATGACCTTGCACACGGCCAAAGGTCTGGAGTTTCCGGTCGTGTTCCTCACCGGTATGGAGGACGGCACCTTCCCGCACCGGCGCTCGCTGGGCGATGCCAAGGAGCTCGAGGAGGAACGGCGCCTGGCCTATGTCGGGATCACCCGGGCCCGCGAGCGGCTGCACCTGTCCAGGGCGATCGTGCGGGCGGGTTGGGGTGCGCCGCAGTACAACCCGGCGTCGCGCTTCCTCGATGAGATTCCTGACGACCTGATCGACTGGCAACGCACCGAGACGACCGGCATGAGGCCGTCATCTTCCCCCGCAGTGGCGACTCTGGCCGGCCGGCCGGGCGTGCGTTCCCCGGGCAACCGTCCGCTGATCTCCTTGCACGCCGGCGACCGGGTCAGCCACGACTCCTTCGGCATGGGCACGGTGGTGCGTGTCGAGGGCGACCTCGAGAAGGCCATGGCGCACGTCGACTTCGGTGCCGACACCGGGGTCAAACGGTTGCTGCTGCGTTACGCCCCGCTCGAGAAGCTCTGACGCGCAGGCGCTAGAAGGCGACCTGGCGATCAGTCAGCCAGGGCAGGGGGTCGATCGCCGCGGCGCCGTTGGGGTGGATCTCGAGGTGCAGGTGCGGTCCCGTCGACTCGCCGGTGTTGCCGGACTGTCCGACGACCTCGCCGGGTTCGACGGCGTCGCCTGCAGTGACAGCGAAGCGTGACATGTGTGCGTAGTCGCTGACGGTGCCGTCCCAGTAGCGAATCTTGACGATGGTGCCGTAGCCCGACTCCTGGCCGGCGAAGACCACAGTGCCGGTCGACATCGAGACCAGGTCGGTGCCGGTCGGGATCGCGAAGTCCTCGCCGGCGTGAAGGCGGCCCCAGCGCCTGCCGAAGCCGGATGTCAGCACGTAGCTCTTGACGGGTAGCTGCCAGCCCTGGGCCCGGGCCAGCTTGGCCTCCATGGCGCGAGCGGCCAGATCCTTGCGTGCGGCTGCGCGGGCAACCCAGTTCGCGGAGTCGGCGCGCGCAACGGCCAGGGCGTTGTCCTGTGCCGCCTGGAGGAAACGGGCGCGGATCTGGCCGGGGTCGACCCCGGCTTCCAAGGATGCACGGGGAGGTGTGGCCCGCTGGCTGAACGTGACGGACTGGGTCTTGGTCGTCGTGACGACAGCGGCACCGGTTGCGGTGAACGCGAGCGCAGCGGCCGCCGCCGTGGGCAGGGCCAGGCCGGTCACGAAGCGGCGCTGGTTGGGGGTGGTGTGTTTGGCCCCACGGTGGCGACCGTCATATGGACTAGCGGGCACGGGCAGACCTTACGGGCAGAGAGCAAGGAAGCCGCAAGGCTAGCGTGACCTTTTCGTAATACAAAATAGGGACAGCGTTCTCATACATAAAGCGTGATGCGCATCACGCCAGATGTCGAAGCCGGTTCAGCGGTCCCCGGCCAGTTGCCGGCAGCAGCTCAGCGCTGTCGCCCCAGGGGTTTCAGCTCGGTGACGCCGGCCGTCAGCAGGGTTCCGTCGGCGTCCAGCTGGGCCAGGGTCGTCGAGATCCCATGGACGACGTGACCGTTGATCGGCAGGCTCATGTGTCCGACGCCGTGAATCTTGACGTTGCGGACGCTCAGATCCGGGTGATCCAGCATGGCGTGGTGCTGGGGAAAGATCATCTGGTCGAGGTCCGACCAGTAGGCCACGAACCGGGTCCGACAGCTGGGCACTGGCGCGCTGAGCTCGCGCATCAAGGCGCTGCCCGGTCGCAGCTGGCCGCACAGGTTGGACCGCCAGCCATAGGCGTTGACGGTGCCGCCGTGCGGTGTTCCCAGCGTGACCAGCGTGTGCACCCTCTCGTCCCCGCCCAGGCGGGTGACGTAATACCGGGCGATCAGGCCGCCGAGACTGTGACCGACGACGTGGATGCGTTCGTAGCCGGTCTCGGCCACGAGCGCCTCGACCTCGTGGGCCAGCTCGGCCGCCGCACGTCGGACGTCGGTGGTCCACGGCGAGTAGTTGATAGTCGCGACCCGGCCGAAACCGCGTCGCCGCAGCCCCCGCCGCAACAGCGCGAAGACCGACCTGTTGTCGACCATGCCGTGCACCAGCAGGATGGGTGTGCCGGCCGCCTCGACGTCGCCGATCACCAGTCCGCGCTGCACCGGCGGCAGGTTCTCAAGGCTGTAGCCGTTGCCCTGATAGTCATCGGCGCGACCGACGAGGCCGAGCGGGTAGAGCGCGAGATGGGTGCTCACCCAGGCCACCTCGATGGCCAGGCCGACCACGCCGGAGGGGGTGGCCAGCGCCCTGGCAGCGCCGCCGAAGATGTCGGTGGTGCTCCGGGCCGTGTCCCGAGCCACACCGGATACGGCGTCGTATGCGCGACCCAGGGCACCCCGTCCACCGGCAGGCGAGGTCGCGCCGGGAGGGGGACGGCGACCCGGGGCGAGGGCTTTGGCCACGGAGGGTCGGGCCGCTGGAGGCTCTGACATGGTGAGGAAACGGTAGCGCCTCAACGACTCGTTTCTCAGTATCACTGGCGGTGTTGCGCAACCGTGATCCGCAGCTGCTTCTGGTCCCCGCGTTCGGGGCCGCTTTGCATGGCGGGATGTTCGTCGTCACGGGTCGTTGGATAGTCTGCGTCCCATGACTGAATCTCCGCTGCGCATCGTGGTGGCCAAACCTGGACTCGACGGACATGACCGTGGCGCCAAAGTGGTGGCTCGCGCGTTGCGTGACGCCGGCATGGAGGTCGTCTACACCGGCCTGCACCAGACGCCTGAGCAGATTGTCGAGGCGGCTATCCAGGAGGACGCCGACGGGGTTGGTCTCTCAGTGCTCTCCGGCGCCCACATGACGCTGTTCGCCAAGGTCGCGGCGCTCCTTGAGCTGCGTGACGCCAAGGACATCGTCATCTTCGGCGGCGGGATCATCCCGGAGGCCGACATCGCCGAGCTCGAGAAGCTCGGTGTGGCCAAGGTGTTCACTCCTGGCGCGACGACGACTGACATCGTCGAGTGGGTACGAACGCACATCACCCCCAGCTGAAGAGAGCTTCTGGCCTGGGTCGGGACGTCTTCGGACACCTGTGGCCATAGGCCGTCATCACGACCGGGGCGTCGGATCCCAGCCTGCAAGAAGGCTCGCGTGAGATTGGTCCCACCTGCCGCACCCCGTCCGGGGAACCCGGTATGGGTGCGGGCTACGCTCCGCTAGGACGTTCCCATACTCGATGATGAGGATGAACTCGTGGATCTTTTTGAATACCAGGCGCGCGATATGTTCGAAGCGCACGGCGTGCCGGTGCTGGCTGGCACCGTCGCCGAGACCGTTGAAGAAGCCCGCGCAGCGGCAGAGACGATCGGCGCCAACAGTGGCGGAGTGGTCGTCGTCAAGGCGCAGGTCAAGGTCGGTGGCCGTGGGAAGGCTGGCGGCGTCAAGGTCGCCAAGTCGCCCGAGGAGGCAGCAGATGCCGCTGCCCAGATTCTGGGGATGGACATCAAGGGCCACACGGTCCACAAGGTGATGATCGCCGCCGGCGCGCAGATCGCGGAGGAGTACTACTTCTCCATCCTGCTCGACCGCGCCAACCGCTCCTATCTCGCGATGGCCAGCAAGGAAGGCGGCGTTGAGATCGAGGTGCTCGCAGTCGAGCGTCCCGAGGCGCTCGCCCGCATCCCGGTCGACCCGATCGTGGGCATCGACGCGGCCAAGGCCACGGAGATCGTCGACGCGGCCGGCTTTGACGATGACGTCAAGGCGCAGATCGCGGAGGCAATTCAGAAGCTGTGGACCGTCTACCGTGACGAGGACGCGACGCTGGTTGAGGTCAATCCGCTGGTCAAGACCACAGACGGCAGAATCGTCGCCCTTGACGGCAAGGTGACGCTCGACGACAACGCGGGTTTCCGTCACCCCGACCACGAAGCACTCGAGGACAAGGCGTCGGCCGACCCGCTCGAGGCCGCGGCCAAGGCCAAGGACCTGAACTACGTCCGGCTCGACGGCTCAGTGGGAGTCATCGGCAACGGCGCGGGACTGGTCATGTCGACCCTTGACGTGGTCGCCTACGCCGGCGAAGAGTTCGGAGTCGCGGGCCACCACCCCTCGCCCGCGAACTTCCTGGACATCGGCGGGGGCGCGTCGGCTCAGGTCATGATCGACGGCCTGCACATCATCCTGGGTGACAAGAACGTCAAGTCGGTGTTCGTCAACGTCTTCGGGGGCATCACCGCATGCGACGAGGTCGCCAATGGCATCGTCGGTGCGCTCAAGGTCATCGGCGACGAGGCGACCAAGCCGCTCGTCGTCCGCCTGGACGGCAACAAGGTCGAGGAGGGTCGCCGCATTCTCGCCGAGGCCGGTCACCCTCTGGTGACGGTGGAAGAGACCATGGACGGTGCGGCCCGCAAGGCCGCCGAGCTGGCTTCGGCCGCCAACACGAACTGAAAGGCGGCAAACCACCGTGGCAATTTTCATCAACGCTGACTCACGGGTCATCGTCCAGGGCATGACCGGCTCCGAGGGCAAGAAGCACACCCAGCTGATGCTGGCCTCGGGTACCAACATCGTTGGCGGCGTGACACCCGGCAAGGGCGGCCAGAAGGTCGAGTTCGACTCCGGCGCCTCCGTGCCGGTCTTCGGGTCGGTCGCGGAGGCCATCGAGGCGACCGGTGCCAACGTGACCGTCGTCTTCGTCCCGGCCAAGTTCACCAAGTCCGCCGTGATCGAGGCCATCGACGCCAAGATCCCGCTCGCCGTCGTCATTACCGAGGGCGTTGCCGTCAAGGACAGCGCTGAGTTCTGGACCTACGCCCAGCAGTCCGGCACGACGCGCATCATCGGCCCGAACTGTCCCGGAGTGATCAGCCCCGGGGCCTCCAACGCCGGCATCATCCCGGCCGACATCGCCGGCCCCGGTCGCCTCGGTCTGGTCTCCAAGTCGGGCACGTTGACCTACCAGATGATGTACGAGCTGCGTGACATCGGTTTCTCCACCGCTGTGGGCATCGGCGGCGACCCGATCATCGGGACCACGCACATCGACTGCCTGGCTGCTTTCGAGGCCGACCCCGACACTGATGCCATCGTCATGATCGGTGAGATCGGTGGCGACGCCGAGGAGCGGGCGGCGGCATACATCAAGGACCACGTCACCAAGCCGGTCGTCGGCTACGTCGCGGGGTTCACCGCACCCGAGGGCAAGACCATGGGTCACGCCGGCGCCATCGTGTCCGGGTCGTCGGGCACCGCCGCCGCCAAGAAAGAGGCCCTCGAGGCCGCCGGTGTCAAGGTCGGCAAGACGCCGTCCGCGACTGCCGAGCTGATGCGCCAGATCATGAAGACCCTGGGCTGACAGCAGCCACAGCCGGTATGACGGGTCGGTCACCTCACCGAGGTG
>JAYSQH010000113.1:0-3370 GCA_043721655.1 Phycicoccus sp.
ACCTCAGAGCCTGAGACGTCAGAGATACAGGCCGGTCGGGTCGGCCTCGACCACCGGCTCGGCCACCGCGTGGATGTCACGCTCTCGCAGCATCACGTACGCCTTGCTCTGCAGCTCGACCTCTGCACGGTCCTCAGGGTCGTACAGAACACGGTCGCCGATCTGGACCTGCCGTACGTGCTGGCCGATCGCCACGACCGCTGCCCAGGCCAGCCGCTTGCCGATGCTGGCCGTCGCCGGAATCACCAGGCCACCGCCGGTCTGACGTTCGCCGGCCTCACCCTCGGTCGAGACAAGCACCCGGTCGTGCAGCATCCGGATGGGCAGGACGTCGGCGCCTTCCTTTGGCCTTTTAGCCACGGCGGCCATGAGAGCGACGCTGACTGCGGTAGCGGCGGTGCAGGATGGCCAAGCCCAGCAGCACGGCCGAGCCGGCGGCCACCGCGCCTACCCGCTCAACGCGAAGATCGCCCTCGGGCGTGTGCGTGGCCCCGATGAGCTTGGCCTTGGCGGACTCAGCCTGACGACGTGCGATCTCCTTGGGCTGAGCCCGGATCGCCAGCTCGTCGATGGTGCTGGCCAGGCGGGCACGGGTCTCGACGATCTCAGCCTCGATGGCTGCCGGGGAGGTGTTGGTCTGCTCGCCCATGGGGGTTTACTCCTTTGTGCGGTGAGGTCTCTACAGGACCATAACGCAGACTAGGGACCACACATCCGGGTGAGCAGACCCGTCGCATCCATCGGAAGGACTCACCCATGCCCCGTCTCGAAACGGGCCAGACCGCACCGGCGTTCACACTGCCGTCCCACGCCGGGCGGTCAGTCTCATTGAGCGACTTCGCCGGACGCAACCTGATCATCTTCTTCTACCCCGCAGCAATGACGCCGGGGTGCACCAAGGAGGCGTGCGACTTCCGCGACTCGCTGGTCCGGCTGCAGAAGGCCGGGTATGACGTGGTGGGCATCAGCCCCGACAAGGCCGACAAGCTGGCCAGGTTCGTCGAGAAGGAGTCCCTGACCTATCCCTTGCTCTCGGACATCGACAAGACCGTCATGGACGCGTACGGGGCCTACGGGGAGAAGACGCTGTACGGCAAGAAGGTCACCGGTGCGATCCGTTCGACCATCGTCGTCGAACCAGACGGCAAGGTGGCCCTGCCGAGGTACAACATCAAGGCCACCGGCCACGTCGCCTCACTGGCCAAGGCGCTCGGGCTCGACTAATCGCCTGACCGCCACCCAAACTCCTCGCTGGTGACGGTCGGGAGCAAGCCGACCCTATGATTGCCGTCGAGCGGCCGTAGCCCAATTGGCAGGAGGCACAGG
Organism: Phycicoccus sp.; assembly: GCA_043721655.1. Classification (GTDB taxonomy): domain Bacteria; phylum Actinomycetota; class Actinomycetes; order Actinomycetales; family Dermatophilaceae; genus UBA4719. Next base: position 1,327 of record JAYSQH010000113.1, read on the forward strand.
TTTTAGGTACCTGACAGTGTGAGTTCGAGTCTCACCGGCCGCACCAGCGAAGGATTGTCACCATGACGTGGTTGTCGCCCATGACGTCGGCGTCGAGCGAGCCGGGCCACGACCTGCACATCGGGCACGGCCCCGGTCTTCGCGGCGGCGTGTCAATCCCGAGCTCTGAGCTGCGAGAACGCTTTTCGCGGTCGTCCGGACCTGGCGGTCAAGGCGTCAACACCACTGACAGCAAAGTTGAGCTGCGGTTTGCTCCGCTGCAGTCGGCCGCCTTCACCGACGACCAGAGGTCGCGGCTGGCGGTCTCACTCAGCCAGCGCCTGGTCGATGGCGACCTGGTCATCGCAGCGTCAGAGCATAGGTCTCAGCGGCAGAACCGAGTGGCTGCGCGCGAACGGCTGGTGGCGATCCTGCGACAGGCCCTCGCTCCCCCGCCTCCGAGCCGCCGGCCCACCCGGCCGACCCGTGGATCCCAGCGGCGACGGCTCGAGGCCAAGAAACAGCGTGGCCAGACCAAGTCCGGGCGGGGCCAGGTCCGCGACACCGACGCATAGTCGATCCGGGTCAGCTGACGTTGACCGTGATCGTGTGCCAGCCGGTGGCTCCGTCCGGCGCGGGCGGCGCCTCCTGCTGCGTCTGCACGGCACCCTCGGCATCGATGGCCCGAACGGTGATGGTGTGGTTCCCCTTCACGGCCTGCCACGGAAGCACCCACTGCCGCCACGAGTCGACCGTGGGCTCCTCGGCCAGTCGAGCCGTCTGCCACGGGCCGTCGTCCACGCGCACCTCCACCGCCTTGATCCCGCGGTGCTGCGCCCAGGCGATCCCCGCGACAGCCACCGTCCCGGCGCTGACCCGGTCACCGCCTCGCGGGACGTCGATACGCGACTCTGTCTTGACCGGGCCGCGCGCGGACCATCCCCGAGGGGTCCAGTAGCCCTCGTCGTCGGCAAAGCTGGTCACCTTCAGCTCGGTCACCCACTTGGTCGCCGACACATAGCCATACAGACCCGGGACCACGAGCCGCACCGGGAACCCATGCTCAGGCGGCAACGGCTCGCCGTTCATGGCAATCGCGAGCAGGGCGTTGCGGTCGTCGGTCAGCACGGACAGCGGCGTCCCGGCGGTCCACCCGTCGATGCTGGTCGACAACACCATGTCGGCCCCGGCCTGAGGCCCTGCCATCTTCAGCAGCTCTCGCACCGGCCATCCGGTCCAGACGGCGTTGCCGGTGAGCTCGCCACCCACCTCGTTCGAGACACACATCAGCGTGACGAGCGCATCCTGCATCGGTTTGGTCAGCAGGGTGGCCCAGTCGATGGTGACCTCTCGGTCGACCTTGCCGTGGACCTTCAGCGACCAGCCGGCAGTGTCCAGCTGGGGCACGACCAGCGCTGTGTCGATCCGGTAGAACGCCTCGTTGGGCATGACGTAGGGCGTGATTCCCTTCACGTCCAGCTGTGCCCCGGCGGGAACGGCAACCGGCTTGGTGGCCTCAGGAAGCTTGATGGCAGAACGTGATTGGGCAGCCTTGGCGGCGCCCTGTCCGAGCGACTGACCGAAAGCCGCGGCCGTGGCCGCGGCTGCCGCTATGCCGGCTCCCGCCACGATGAAACGACGTCGGTCGATGGTTGCGCCTTGGGCCGCCTTCTCTGCCTGCTGCCAGAGTACCGACAGAGCCCAGAGACCGGCAGCAATGCCGATCATGGTGGGCACGATGTCGAGGCTGCCCGAACGCGGCCGGGAGACAACCGCCAGAGCGCCAACGGCACCGAGCACCACAAATGCCGCCAAGCCAGCCGTATGCCGCTGTGCCCCCACGACGCCCAGGACGGCGCAGAGCGCGGTGAGGACCACGGCCATCCCGACGAAGAGGGCCAGCTTGTCGTGGGTGCCGAAGGTCGAGACCGCAAAGTCTTTCAACCAGGGTGGGGTGTGGTCGACGAACACGCCGCCGACAGCGATGACCGGTGACGGGGTGCCGGTCGCCAGCCCGGCGCTGGTCATCACGCCGGAAAGCAGCGTTGCCACACCCACGGTGAGC
>JAYSQH010000114.1:0-3732 GCA_043721655.1 Phycicoccus sp.
CAGTTGGGTTGTTCGCAGCGATGTCAACGGGGCTATCCGGAGCGCTGTCGCCACGGTTGGCGGGCGGGCTCGGCAAGAGGTGGGCGTGGTCAGTCACGCAGTTCAGCCTACTGAACCTCCCTCCGCACCTCCCTCCGCGGCCGGGTGTGGCCGCCGCGTGTGACTCCTGTCGCCGAGGGCGGCGGGCGCCTGTCGAACGTCAGCTGTGGCTTTCTTGCTTCTGTAGCTGTTCGCGCTGGTCCAGCAGTACTCGCGCACCGGCGAACCGGAGCTGGCGTTCGTGCTCTCGGAAGTCGTGAGCACAGAAGAGCAGCTCGTGGTCCCCGCTACCCGGGACGGGCACACTGACTAGGACGTAGGCCTGGAGGCCGCACCGATCGCAGCGATCGGCCGGCGTGAGAAAGACCTTTGTCACCTGACGCCTCCTTCTCACTGGTCCGTTCTCTTGGCTTCTCATCTTAAGACAAGCCGCACTTCACTTTCCGCTCGACTGGCTAGGCTGCGCCGATGACCTTCCTCCGGGACCTCACCGCACTATTGCGGTTTACAGGTTTCCGGCGGCTTTTTGGGGTCAGACTGATGTCCCAGGGCTCGGATGGCATCTTCCAGGTTGCTCTCGCATCCACGGTTCTTTTCTCCCCCGAGCGAGCCCCGACACCCGGCGCGATCGCCACGGCCTTTGCGACGATCCTGTTGCCCTTCACGGTCCTAGGGCCATTTGTCGGGGTCTTTCTCGACCGGTGGTCACGACGCCGAATCCTCATGGTCAGCAACGCTATTCGTGTGATTCTCCTTCTTTTCGTCGCCTTTCTCGTGGTCCGTGACAACGTCAGCTGGCTCTTCTACCTGCTCGTCCTCGCCGCCTTCTCAGTGAACCGGTTCCTCCTTGCAGGGCTCTCGGCGAGCCTGCCCCAGGTCGTCAGCCGCGAGCTCCTTGTCACAGCGAACGCCGTGTCGCCCACGAGCGGCACGCTCGCCTACCTCTGCGGCATCGCGTTCGGAGGGGCGGTTCACGCGGTCTCCCACAGCGACGGGACCGTCTTGGTCGTCGGCGCCGCGTCTTACCTCCTGTCCGCACTCCTGGCCTCGCGGCTACCAAACCTCGGGCCCGACCTGGAAGGCATTGAGACCGCGGCGCGGAAGGCCCTCGGCAGCGTCTTCCGCGGTCTTGCCGACGCAGCACGGCACCTGCCTCCGCTGGGACGGCTGGCCCTTGGCGTGGTCGGCGCAGGCCAGCTGTCCTACGGCGTGATGGTCGTCGCAACGGTCCTGTTGTTCCGCAACCATTTCGAGAGGGCCGATGCCGGGGCCGGACTCGCCGGCTTCGGAATCGTGGTCGGCGCCGCTGGTGCCGGTTACGCCATGGCTGCCCTCATCACACCGTCGATGGCCCAGCGGTTCGGCATCCGCGCCTACGTCACCGCGCTGAGCGTCCTCGCCGCCGTGATAATTGTCTTCCCCGCCGCGCTCTTCACGCGCTGGGCCATCGCCGTCTCGGCCTGCGGGCTCGCCCTCACCACACAAGGGGTGAAGATCTGCGTCGACACCACCATCCAGCGGGTGGTCGGCGACCTCTACCGAGGGCGAGTCTTTGCGCTCTACGACGTCCTCTTCAACGCCGCGTTCATCGCGGCGACCGTACTCGCCGCGATCGTCCTGCCCACAGACGGACGGTCGTATGTCGTGCTCGCGACAGCCTCGCTGTGGTATCTGGCCATCGCCCACACCGTGTCCCGGCGGTGGCAACTGGCGTCGTGATTGACGCTCACAGCAGCTTCAAAACGGCTTCTCTCGAGCCGGAAGAAGAGAGACCAAGAGTCAAGGTGGTCAAGCCGGCGAGTCGTACAGCGCCCCCGTCCCGGGATCAGACCAGTTCGGCGACGTGCGCCGGCGGGCCAGGCAGGGCAAGGTGATGCCATGCACTTCGTCGGCATCGACCTCGCTTGGGGGGAGAAGAAGCCCACCGGCCTTGCCGTTCTGGACACCAGCGGGCGCCTGCTCCACGTGTCCGCGCAGGGAACTGACGCCGACATCTTGGCCGCTTTGACGCCCTACGTCGCCGGAGACTGTCTTGCGGCGATCGATGCCCCACTGGTGGTGGTGAATGCCACTGGCAACCGGCCTTGCGAGGCCGCCCTCAACCGCGACTTCGCGCGCTTCGACGCCGGCGCGCATCCCGCCAACACCGGCAAGCCCGAGTTCGCGGGGATACCTCGTGGGGCACGAGTGGCGAACGCACTCGGCCTCGACATGGACCCGTGGTCGCGTTCGCCGCGGCGAGCGATCGAGGTCTACCCGCATCCTGCGACCGTGGCGCTCTTCCGGCTCGGGCGGACCCTGAAGTACAAGAACAAACCCGGACGGTCCCTGCCGCAGCTGCACGACGAGCTAGTCCGGCTCATGGGGTTCCTCGAAGGACTTGCCGACTCCCCTGTCCCTCTGCACCTCGCCGACCACGAGGACTGGGTGGCGCTGGCCGCTCGGGTCAAATCTGCCGAGCGCAAGATCGACCTGCGTCGGGCCGAGGACCAAGTCGATGCGGTGGTGTGTGCCTACGTTGGGATGTTCGCCGAACGCCGCCCCGACCTCACGACCACCTACGGCGACTTTCGATCCGGCTACATCGTGACGCCCACGCTCCCGGAGGGCCACCTGCCCTCACCGCGAGCGCCGCGGATCCTCACGCATGCTGACGCGCCGCCCTTGATCGACCAGGACCCCGTCCGCACAGCGGTCCAGACTTATGCCGCGATGCAGCCCGAGCTTCGTGACGCCACGGACCGGTTCGTCGCCCTGGTCACCACCCTTCTCGATGACGCGGGGATCAACTACCTGAGCGTCACCGGGCGAGCGAAGAGCGTGGCGTCCTTCGCAGCCAAGGCCGATCGCGCTGTGGCCGGCAAGCGGGTGTTCGCCCATGCCCTTGACGAGATCACGGACCAGATCGGCGTCCGAGTCATCGCCTACCTTCACAGCGACGTTGCAGCGGTCGCGGATCTTCTGTCCGACCAGCTCACGGTTATCGACGACCGGGACATGGGTCAGGAGACGGCTAGTGAGGGCCGGTTTGGCTACGCCAGCAGGCATCTGCTGGTTGCTCTCGATGCGGCGCGGAGCGCGGTAGCGGCGGCTGATCCGCCACGCGAGCGGCGCGCTCAGGTGCAGATTCGCACGGTGCTCCAGCACGCGTGGGCGGAGTTCGAGCACGCCATCCGATACAAGGGGACGATTCCTGAAGAGCACGGGCCCGACCTCGACCGGCGCTTCACCCTGGCCGCCGGACTCCTGGAGCTTGCCGACCGCGAGTTCTCCATGATCCACGACCGCCTGCAGGCCACCGTCTCGGACCAGCGGCCTGAGTCCGACGCCAGCGATCCACGCATCAGCCCCCAGGATCTCGCGACGTTCCTCGCCAGCCAGTTCAACGACGCCGGCTGGTCCCGGACCGACCACTACGCATGGGTCTGCGGCTTGCTTCTCGAGCTCGGCATCACCTCACTGGACGAACTCGCAGGGCTGTTGACCTCGATCGACAGCGCGGCGATCAATGCCCGGATGAGCTACCGGTATCCCGCCGGTGCGGTCCGCCGTCTCGACGACGCCCTGCTGGCCGTCTTCGGTGCTCGCTACCTAAGCCTCCACGGAAATGCCCACCGCGAAGCCTTGCTCCAGACCCGACTGGAAAGGTTGCGGACGCCAGCAGTGCCATCCTGATCGATAGTCCCGGTCGGC
>JAYSQH010000115.1:0-2758 GCA_043721655.1 Phycicoccus sp.
TCTGATGGCAGGGTGCTCGGCGTGGCGAAACCGGCCAAGGCGCTCCCCGGCCTCACAGTGGTCCAGACCAGGGCCTCCGCATCGGCAGTGGTGCCGGCATATGTCGTCCCTGCCACGCACGCCAGCACGCACGCCAGCACGACCGCCACCACGACCGCAAACCAGACGGCCACCAACACTCAGCCCAAGCCAACGACGAGGTGAGCACGTGACGCAGACGCGCGGCCGGGTGCCTGGCGACTCTCGCCCTGCCCGGGCCTCGGCGTCTGGCGCGGCAGGGCGCAAGCCGGCGCGCGCGTCCAGACCTGCCCGCAGGACGGCATCGTCCAAGACAGCCAGCCGCAGCTCGCCTGGCTCTTCCGGCCCGTCGACCCGGCCGGTTCGCCATGGAGTCGCACACCCGGCGCGCCGTGTTCGGTTCCTGTTGCTGGCAGTGCTCTTCGTCTTCAGCCTGTTCGGCGCGCAGCTGCTCCGTCTGCAGGCTCTGGATGCCTCGCCCGTGGCCAGCGCTGCTCTCAAGAGCCGCCTGTACGTCGGCGCTGTGCCCGCCTTGCGTGGCAACATCACCGACGCGAACGGCGTGGTCCTGGCCACCAGCATCGAGCGCCGCAACGTCACGGCAGACCAGAGCGCCGTGCCGGAATACAAGAAGAAGGTCGACGGCGTCTATCGGACTGTGGGTGTCGTGGGGGCGGCAACGGACCTTTCGCCGATCCTGGGAAAGTCCGAGGCCGAGCTGACCGCCACACTGACCGGAACCCGTCGGTTCGTGTATGTCGCCAAGGGCATCACCCCGCTGAACTGGCGCAAGGTCCAGGCGCTGGGGATTCCCGGCATCTTCAGCGAGCAGACATCGTCACGTTCCTACCCGAACTCCTCGTCCGCGGCCTCCTTGGTGGGTTGGGTCGGCGGGGACGGTTCGGCTGGTGGCGGACTCGAGCTGTTGCTGAACGCCAAGCTGGTCGGGACGCCGGGACGGTCGACCTACGAGCAGTCCCAGGACGGGCGCCTCATCCCCGCCGGCGAGCAGCAGCTCACACCTGCCGTCCCCGGCCGCGACGTTCGGCTCACGGTTGACAACGACCTGCAGTGGTTTGCGCAGAACGCGATCGCCATGAAGGTCAACGAGACACTCGCCTTGTCCGGCACCGTTGTGGTCATGAGGGTCAAGACCGCTGAGCTTGTTGCGGTCGCTACCTATCCGACGTTCGACCCGAACAACATCGCCACAGCCCGCGGCAATCTCAGCAACAAGGCCTTCGGTGAGGCCTTCGAACCTGGATCCATTGCCAAGGTCATGACGGCTGCGGCAGCTCTCCAGGAGGGCGTTGCGACGCCGGCGACCCCGGTGGTGGTTCCCAACCGGCTACCCCGTGCAGGCACGTCGTTCCGAGACGCCGAGGAGCATGGCATCGAGAGGCTGACCTTCGCCGGCGTGATCGCCCAGTCGAGCAACATCGGCACCATGATGGTCGGTGAGAAGGTCCCGCCTGCCACGCTCGAGAAGTACTTCCGCAGCTTCGGCGTCGGGCAGAAGTCCGGTATCCAGTTCCCCGGCGAGACCGCCGGCCTCTTCGCCAAGTCCGCCGACTGGAGCGGGTCCCAGCGCTACACCGTCATGTTTGGCCAGGGCCTGGCAGTCAACGCCATCCAGGCGGCAGGCGTATTCCAGACCATCGCCAACGGAGGACTTCGGGTGCCTCCGACCTTGGTGGCCGCCACCGAGGACGCTGGCGGCACCTTTGCGGTCGGGTCGCCCACCAGTCCAGTGCGGGTCATCACCGCACCGGTCGCCAGGACGCTCAGCCAGATGCTCGAGTTCGTCGTCGGCGACGGGGGCACGGCCCGGATGGCCAAGATCCCGGGGTACCGCGTCGCGGGCAAGACGGGCACCGCCGATCGCGTCGGTGCCAACGGCCGCTACTCAGGCAAGACGGCGTCCTTCATCGGGTTCGCGCCGGCGGACAAACCGGAGTTCGTCGTCGCCGTGATCCTGCAGAACCCGATCCGCGGCTACTTCGGTGGGTCCACGGCCGGCCCCGTCTTCAAGGACGTCATGACCTACGCGTTGCAGGAGTTCACAATCCCTCCGACCGGCACGGCGCCACCGGTGATGAAGCTCAAGGTCAACCAGGCGCCGGCATCGGCAGGCAACGCGGAGGCTGCCTTGAAGATCAAGCCGGGTGCTCGGGTCCCGGCCGGCTCGCGGTAACGTCGACCGGTGGTAAACGCGGCTCCTCGTCCCCAAAGCCCGCACAGCATCAGCTTGCAGTCCGTGGCTGATTGTGCGGGTGTGCCCTCGACGGCTGGCGACCTCATCGACCCCCGGATCGTCCTGACGGGGGTGACCCTTGACTCGCGCGCGGTCCGGTCCGGAGACCTGTACGCGGCTCTTCCCGGAGCCCATCTGCACGGGGCCGCCTTTGTCGCCGCCGCTGTCGACCTCGGGGCGGTTGCCATCCTGACCGACCCGGTGGGAGCAGCCCTGCTCGCACTGGACGAGATCCCCGTCCCAGTGCTGGTCGTTCCCGATCCTCGGGCAGCCCTTGGTGGTGTGGCGGCATTGATCTATGGCCGGGCCAGCGACGACCTGACGATGCTGGGGATCACCGGCACCAACGGCAAGACGACAACGGCATACCTGCTCGACTCGGCCCTGCGTGCCCTGGGGCGAGTGACCGGGCTGATCGGGACGGTCGAGACGCGCATCGGCGAGGATCGGATCAAGAGCATCCGGACCACGCCGGAGTCCTCGGAC
>JAYSQH010000116.1:0-6955 GCA_043721655.1 Phycicoccus sp.
CGCTCGGGGTCGACATTCCACTCCTTCGTATGCCGCGCCTCACGCCATGGCTCGAAGCGCACCAGGTCAGGGCGTTTGGCGGCCAGGGAGAACGACGGCCCCACGGGGACGAACTCGTCGTCCATCGAGTGGATCAGCAGGATGCGGTGTCTCAGCTCGTCAGCGCGGTTCTCCCAGTTGGTCAGGGCCACGTCGAGGGGCTCGTGCACCCCCACCAGACGGCGAGCCCAACGACGGCCGATCAAAGCGCGGCTCAGGCTCTCGACCGGGCCGGGGATCTTGTGCAGGCGACCGTGATGACGCAGCACGTCGGCCCAGTCGATGACCGGCGCGTCCAGGACCACGGCCGTGACGCGATCCGAGAGCCACGAGCGGTCCAGGGTCTGCAGGACGATCGCACCACCCATGGACCATCCGAACAGGACGATCCCTCGTGCGCCCTCGCCGACGGCATACAGCAGTGCCGCCTCAAGGTCTCGCCACTCCGAAAGCCCCAGGCTGTATCTGCCATCTGAGCTGGGTGGCGCGCCGATATCGTTGCGGTACAGGGGAATCAGGGCCGTGAAGCCGAGCTCGTGGAGCACCGGGACAGCCCGCAGGCACTCCTCGCGCCGCGCTCCCCTGCCGTGGACAAGAATCGCCCAACGATCTGATGCGATGTCCGCTGGCGGGATCTCCCACGCCGCCAGGACCCCGATCTCTGCGTCGATCTCCACGTCACGCGACGGCAGTCCCAACACATCCGCAGGGGCACCCCCGAAGTAGTACTGGTTCCACCGCGCGGGGCCGACGCGAAGCTCGCCGGCGTCGACACCCTCGAGAACCCGCCGGACGAACCCGGCCCCCTCGTCGATCTCGAGCACCGCGCCCACCCTGGCGTGGCCGTAGCCGCCCTCAAGCCAGAGCCCGTACCGGCCGGGCTCGGCCGACTCGGACGTCAGCCGCAAGGTCACGCTGTCTTCGTGGACCGCGAGAATCTCGATGTCGTCCGGCTTGAGCCGATCGGGAGTCAGCACCCTGCGGGCGAGATACGTTGCCAACCCGACGGATCCGACCGCCGACAGGGCAGCCGCCCCGACACCAGCAGCCGCGGCCACCACGAGACTCGTGCGTTGGAACTGACGTTGTGACGACACGCATGCATCGTCGCAGGTTCACAATGAACCGGTGGACCTACCCATCACTCTCCCGGTCACGCCCATGCTGGCCAAGGCCGTCCCCAGTGTGCCGGCGCACGACTCCGTCGCAGGGGGGCTGTCCTATGAGCCGAAGTGGGATGGCTTCCGGTGCATCGTGCTGCGCGACGGAGACGAGGTGCAGCTCGCTAGCCGCGGTTCCAAACCCCTGACCCGGTACTTCCCTGAGCTGGTCGATGCGGTCCTTGCGCACCTGCCGCAGAGATGCGCCATCGACGCCGAAATTGTGGTCCGCAAGGGCCATCCGGGGGCAGAACGACTCGACTGGGAGAGCCTGTCCCAGCGCATTCACCCAGCAGACTCCCGCGTCCAGAGGCTCGCGCGGGAGACTCCCGCCGAGCTGGTCTGCTTCGACATCCTGGCCCTTGGCGACGAAGACCTGACCCCACTGCCGTTTGGCCTGCGCCGCGAGCGGCTGGAGTCTGTGCTGTCAGCCATTCCGCCCGAGGCGCCCGTGCACCTGACCCGGTCCACCACCGACGCCGTCCTCGCCCGCGACTGGTTCGAACGGTTCGAGGGTGCCGGCCTCGATGGTGTCCTGGCCAAGGATCTCGCAGCGCCATACCAGCAGGGCAAACGAGTGATGCTCAAGATCAAGCACTCCAGAACCGCAGAAGCCGTCATCGTGGGCTACCGAATCCACAAGTCTGGCAACGGTGTTGGCTCACTTCTCCTCGGTCTGTATGACGAACAGGGCACCCTCTACAACGTCGGTGGGATCTCGGCTTTCACCGACGTGCGCCGCCTCGCGCTGGTCGACGAGCTTGCGCCGCTAGTGGTAACCGACGACCAAGGGGATGCGGTCCGGGGATCAACCGAGCGTTCCAGGTTCAGCAGCAACAAGGACGTGAGCTTCGTCAGGCTGCGCCCTGAGTGCGTGGTAGAGGTGAAGTTCGACCAGATGGAAGGCCCACGTTTTCGCCATTCTGTGACCTTCCTGCGCTGGCGCCCCGACCGCGACCCGGAGTCCTGCACCGCGGCCCAGGTCGACCGCCCGATCGCCTACGACCTCGCTGGCGTTCTTCAGCGCTGAGGAGATCGGCCATTCAGCGCTCGGGGGCACGCGGTTCCACCGCACGACGTAGTCTCCCTCAGCACCACCTAGGTCCGGCTATATGGCAATTGTCCGGGAAAGGGGCTAGACAAGATGCACGACCTGGCCGCGCCCGAGCGTTGGCGGGAGTCTGTACCGAGTTCGCCTCACCGAAGGAGAACGGATCATGAGCACGATCTTGCCGGACACGGCGCCAGCAGGCATGACCGTCACCGAGCACGTCGGTGAGGCGTTGCGCCTGATCCAGCCGCCGGACGGGGAACGCGAACGCGTCACCGAGCAGCTGACGGAGTTCTACGCCTGGTCCGAGGCCGAGGCGGAGGTTGAACCTGAGGTGGAAGCCACCGCATAGGCCACGCCCGCGAGGAGTCGGGCGGCTAAGTCGGCCCCGGCCGGGTGAAGACACCGACCAGGGCCTGGACCAGTTCGCCGTCGGGGGGGTGAGGCGAGTCCGGTCCTATTGTCTATTGCACCCCAAAGGTCTGCATTTGGTCAAGACAAGGGTATTCAGTGGGTAAGAACCCCGATCTGCAACTCAGAGAACGCCCGCCTGACCACCACGTTTTCGGCTCGGCTGGACCCGCAACGGCTCGCCCGGCATCTTCGGGTACTCCGGCGGAAACGGCATCTCGCCCAGCCCACGCTCGCTGACGTCCGTGTCCCACAACGCGATCGCCTGGGCGACGTCTCCGACAGCGTCGTCGATCCCCGACCACGCATCACCATCGATGGCCAGGATGCCTGGGACCGTGCGCAGCGTGAAGTCCCTGGGTAACACCTCCCCAAGCTGCTCCCACGGCACCGGCATCGACACCGGCGCACCCGGCAGAGGCCGAGGGCTGTAGGCCGAGGCGATCGTGCGGTCCCTGTTGGCCTGGTTGAAGTCCACGAAGACCTTCTCGCCGCGTTCTTCCTTCCACCATGCCGTGGTGACCTGCTCCGGCATACGACGTTCGAGCTCGCGCGCGATCCCGATGACCCCGTGGCGCACGTCCAGGAACTCATGTGTCGCCCTGATCCGGGCGTACACATGCACCCCACGGTTGCCGGACGTCTTGACCCAGCCGGTGAGCCCGATCTCCTCGAGCAGGTCCTTCAGGACGTAAGCCGCCCGCACGGCGTCCGCGAAGCCCGTCCCCGGCTGCGGGTCGAGGTCAATGCGCAGCTCGTCGGGGTTGTCGTTGTCGCCGCTGCGGACCGGCCACGGATGGAAGGTCACCGTGTTCATCTGCACGGCCCAGACTGCCGTCGCGATCTCGTCGATGACCAGCTGCGGGTGCTTCCGAGCCGAGGGGTAGGTGCACATCACCGACCGCGCCCACTCCGGCACCCCCTTCGGAGGGTTCTTGCTGAAGAACTCCTCCCCCTCGATGCCGCCGGGAAAGCGCTGCAACGTGACCGGTCGGTCCCCCAGTGCCCGCATCATCGCCGCGGCGACAGCCAGGGTGTATTCCGCGAGCTCGAGCTTGGTGATCTCGCCGCCGTCACTGGTGGCTGGCCACATCACCCGGTCCGGGCTCGAGATCCGCACGTCGCGCGCGAAACCCTGAGGTCCTGGGACTTGAAACACTGTCGCACTGCTCGCCATGCGCGGAAGCCTAATGGGGGTTACCGGGCCGGCCAGCATCCCGCCGGGAACGTTTTCGACGGGGCGCGTTGTTGTGTAGGTCGTGAAGTGGTTATCAGCCCTGCGTAGGAGGACCCCCATGAACGACGGCCGCAGCTATCCCGTGACCAAGACCGACGAGCAGTGGCACGAGCAGCTCACCCCGGCAGAGTATGAGGTACTTCGGCAGGCCGGAACAGAACGACCTGGCATCGGCGAGTACACGGACATCAAGACCCAGGGCGTGTACTCCTGCCGGGCGTGCGACACCGAGCTGTTCCGCAGCGACACCAAGTTCGACAGCCACTGCGGCTGGCCGTCCTTCTACGCACCTCTTGCGCAGGACCGCGTCGAGTACATCGAGGATCGCAGTATGGGCACGAAACGGGTCGAAGTCCGTTGTGCCAACTGCGGATCACACCTCGGGCACGTCTTCGAGGGCGAGGGCTATGACGTCCCGACCGACCAGCGGTACTGCATCAACTCGATATCCCTGAAGCTCCTCGAGTCGTGAGCCGGCCACATCCGGCATCACGTGAGTATGGGCTTGAGCACGTCGATCAAGCTCGGTGAGCCCGGCAGCACCTCAAGGTCGTACTTAACGCGGAACGCCGGCTTGCGGATATCGATCACCCGGCGGAGGTCGATGGGCGTGCCGATCACGACGACGTCGACATCAGCCGCGTCGATGATCTCCTCCATCTCGGCGAGCTGGCCTTCTGAGTAGCCCATGGCCGGCAGCACCGGCCCGACGTCGTACTTGCGGAACGTCTCTGCGATAGTGCCAATCGCCCAGGGACGGGGGTCGACGATCTCGGCCGCTCCATAGGCCCGGGCCGCGACGACACCAGCGCCGAACTTCATCTCGCCGTGGGTCAGGGTCGGACCGTCCTCGATCACCAGGACGCGCTTTCCTTTGATGGCATCGGGATCGTCCATGGTGACGCGGCTGTTCGCTTTGATGACCGTCGCCTCAGGATTCACCTGGTCGATCGCGTCCATCAGTGCCGTGACCTGCTCGGCCGACGCCGAGTCCATCTTGTTGATCACGATCACGTCGGCCATCCGGAGGTTGACCTCGCCTGGGTAGTAGCTCGTCTCGTGACCGGCTCGCAGGGGGTCGGCCACCACGATGTGGATGTCCGGCTGGTAGAAGGGCAGGTCGTTGTTCCCTCCATCCCACAGCAGAACGTCGCATTCCGCTTGTGCCTGCTCGAGGATCTGGCCGTAGTCGACGCCCGCGTAGATGATCGTGCCAGCCATGATGTGGGGCTCGTACTCCTCGCGCTCCTCGATCGTTGTCTTGTGCCGGTCGAGATCTTCGAGGGTCGCGTAGCGCTGCACGCGCTGCGCCTCGAGGTTGCCGTACGGCATCGGGTGCCGGACCGCCGCGACGCGCTTGCCGGCGGCCTTCAGCGTCTCGGCGATCGCTCGCGTCGTCTGGGTCTTGCCCGAACCGGTGCGGACGGCGCAGACGGCGACCACGGGGACGGTGGACGGCAGCATCGTCTCGCGCGGCCCGAGCAGGACGAAGTTCGCGCCGGCGGCCTGCACCTGACTGGCCTTGTGCATCACGTACGCGTGGCTGACGTCCGAGTAGCTGAAGATGACGTCGTCGATCTTCTGCTCCTTGATCAGCTGGTTGAGCATGCTCTCGTCGTGAATCGGGATGCCCTGCGGATAGCGCTCGCCGGCGAGGCTGGCCGGGTAGGTCCGGTCGTCGATGAAGGGGATCTGAGTCGCAGTGAAGGCGACCACCTCGACCTGGGGATCGTCCCGATAGGCGACGTTGAAGTTGTGGAAGTCGCGCCCTGCGGCGCCCATGATGAGCAGTCGACGCTGCATCCCTGGATCCTCTCGGAGTTGTTGCGCGGAACGTACGGCCTGGCGACCTGAACCTACTCTCCCCAACCGGTGCAGTTTCTCGACCCTGAGCGACATGGTGGGCGGACCCAGCCCGGCGCATGACGACAAAGTCAGGACGACACGAGCCCCCTGTGCGGCGACCGATCCCCACAGAGCCGCGGCGTGGTCAGGGCAGGGAGTCGACGAACGCCGCAACCTCGACCCGTGGGCCGGTGTAGAACGGCACCTCTTCGCGTACGTGGCGGCGGGTCTCGGAGCCACGCAGGTGGCGCATGAGGTCGACGATGCGGGTCAGGTCGTCAGCCTCGAAGGCCAGGATCCACTCGTAGTCCCCCAGTGCGAACGACGAGATGGTGTTGGCGCGAACGTCTGGGTAGTCGCGCGCCATCTGCCCATGCTCCGACAGGAGAGCGCGGCGCTCCACGTCGTCCAGGAGGTACCACTCGAAGGAGCGCACGAACGGGTAGACGCAGATGAAGTCCTTGGGGTGTTCGTCGGCCATGAACGCCGGGATGTGCCCCTTGTTGAACTCCGCCGGACGGTGCAGGGCGGCCACGGACCACACCGGCTCCAGGTGGGCGCCGAGCTCGGTACGGCGGAAGCGGTGGTATGCCGACTGCACTGTCCGGATGTCCTCGGCGTGCCACCAGATCATGAAGTCCGCGTCACCCCGGAGCCCTGCCACGTCGTAGACCCCTCGCACCACCACGCCTTGCCCGGCGACCTCGGCGAACAACGCTTCGACCTCGGCTACGACCGTGGCGCGGTCCTCGGGCAGAGGGGAGGTGACCTTGAATACCGACCACATCGCGTAGCGGATGCTGTCGTTGATCGCGCGGATCTGGCTGGCGGAGGGCTTGGGGCTCATCCCTACATTCTGGCCGGATGGCCGGCCCGTGACCGAATCGACACCGAAACCCATGGAACCAAAACACCGTTCGTCCGCTCCAAAGTGCATATCGATCTGACCGCGATCGCCCTTGGGAGGACAGCCATGAAGGTTCAGCTGATTGCCGCCGGCGCACTGACCGCGCTGCTGCTCGCCGGATGCAGCGGCGCCACAACGACCTCCTCCAACTCAGCTGCCGTGGGCGGCAGCCTGGCGCTCCAGGACAGCACCCAGCTCAAGGGTGCAACGAACGCCAGGACAAGTGCCTCGGTTCCGGCAGCTCCGGCCGATGCGTCCAAGCCCGGGTCCGCGGTAGTCGGTGTCGGGCCCAAGCTGACCAAGAG
>JAYSQH010000117.1:0-1781 GCA_043721655.1 Phycicoccus sp.
GTCCCAGGAGCCTCCGCGTCGTCCGACCCAGCACATCTCCCGGCACCTCATCAGGCAGGCCGCCGAATCGTTCTCCAGTCTAGTCGTCGCGACCGACAAGGTGCCTCTCAGGAGGCCCGTCAACGCCATTTTCCGGCAAAATAACCTGCAGTCACTACTCCCCCTACGGAGCTGGGCCTTTCATCGCCCGACTGAGCTCTTCACTGAGGGCCACAAAATGTGCTGTCGCGCCAGGCGCCGAGCCTCCGGGGGGAAGGTCAGCCATACGTGTCACGAGGGCCAGGGCCGGTCGACTTTCGTGGTCCCCGGCTCCAGGACGGTGCGCTCGGACCCTGCACTCGGAGCTCGGTAACGGCGTCCTTGCCTACCTCGGACTCCAGTCGCCCAAGGATCGATGACGACATCAGCCGCATCTGGGTGGTCCACGCCGTCGAGTCCGCGCGGACCGTCAGGACTCCGTCGCTGAAGGTCACCGGCTTGCAGTGCTCGGCGACATCCGGGCCCACGATCTCCGGCCAGCGTCCCATCACCGCGCCGACGGCAACGTCCAGATTCCATCCGCGATCAAGCAGTAGTCGATCCATCTGGTCGCCGAGCAAGGATGGGTCACGGCCAGAGCCGACCGAGTCGGGCAGGCCCCTGCCCTGCTGACCTGGGGTTCGCCGCGTGCGCAGTGGCCTGCTGCCGGGGCGCAGACCTTTGGACCGGGCGGCCTCGCGGGCCCTGGCCAGTGCCGACGCCGCAGCCGTATCGGGCGTATCGGCCGTGTCCATGCCCGGCTCGTCGATCATGGCGGTGCCGCCTTCAGGCTCCGGCGCGGCGTTGGCTTCACCAGTGGTGGTGGCATCGTCGCTCAAGCGCCTGCCGTGGCGTCCCCGGGCTCGCCGGTCGTCAGTCGTCAAGGCTGACCTGGCCCAGAGTGACGCGATACGTCGTGCCGGAGCTGGACAGGGCGGTCGGCACGTCACCGGGCACAGCAGCGGTGATCAACACCTGCTCGCAGTCGGCGATCATCCCAGCCAGCCGTTCGCGGCGGCCGGAGTCGAGCTCGGCGAAGACGTCGTCCAGGATCAGCACCGGGTCCTCGCCCAGGTCGTGCCTCAGCAGCTGGTATGCCGCCAGCCGCAGTCCCAGCGCGAAGGACCAGGACTCACCGTGGCTCGCGTAGCCCTTGGCCGGCAGCTGACCCAGGGTGAGCACTACGTCGTCGCGATGAGGGCCGACCAGTGACACACCGCGCTCGATCTCATGGACCCGCATCGCCTCGAAAGAGGCCATCAGCTCGTCGTGCAGCTCGTCCATCTCCGGCACGACGCCAGCGGCGATATCCCGCGACATCTCCTCGCGCAGTGAGCTCTTGTAGGCGATGCGAGCATCGGACCGGGCCGCGCTGACCTCGTCATACGCAGCCGCGAGGTAGGGACCCAGGTCACGCATGAGACGCAGCCTGGCATAGAGCAGCTGGGCACCGACCTTCGCGAGATGGGTGTTCCACACATCCAGGGTATGCAAGGCACCCTCGGCCGGATCCAGGCCTTCGCCCACATCCTCTGTGGACAAAGGTGTGGATCCGCCGGCCGCCCGACCGGGGGTTCGGCGGATGCCACGCCGGAGCATGGGTGCCGCTGACTTCAGCAGCGCGTTGCGTTGCTTGAGTGCCTTGTCGTAGTCAGCCCTGACACCCGCCCACCGCGGCTGGCGCGCCACCAGGAGCTCATCCAGGAAACGGCGTCGCTCCGAGGGGTCGCCCTTGACCAACGAGAGGTCTTCCGGCGCAAACA
>JAYSQH010000118.1:0-5217 GCA_043721655.1 Phycicoccus sp.
GAGTTAGGGTGCGTGCGAATCAGCGTGCCTTGCGTATCTCCGCCCGGACACCTCGCGGAGAAACCCAAGCTCCCGAAGCGGCGACTTCGGCGAACGCTAGATCCGCAGATCGCCGCCGCAACAGCGAATCCAACTGTCGTCCTCAATCAAGATTGACTTCACCAAGTGTTGTTCCAAGCGCTTCGGATCGTCAAGGTGCGAAAGGTAAAGAACGGTTAAAGTTCGAAACAGGTTTCGTCGTTCACCTGTCGGCAATGTCCCCGCCTTCCGCACTCAGGGGCCGGTACTGGCTGGGCTGGCCACCTTCGTGTAGCCATCTCGTGTCCGGCGGGTGACACAAGGCTGTGCTGGACCTAGGCGTGGCCCCCGTCGCCAGTCTCGCGATCAGGCACGTGGCCGATCATGTCGCGACCGATGCCCCTCTTGCCTTGGCGGGCACGGATGACGTGTAGCCACGGTCCGGTACAGCAGCGGGGTTCCGCTCTGCACTGCCAGACAGCTGTTCTTCTCGCCAGCTCATCGCCAGTCACGTACACGAGGGCGAACACATGTCGGAGTCGCAAGACACGGCGTAACAGCATGAAGCCTGCCTGTCCGGCACGGCGCCTACGTCGTCGGAGATTGATCCCGGCGGCCCGCTCACCACCGGACAGACAGCGAGACCTGTGCCTCAGCACCTGCGATCGTCCGCAAACTCACCCAGCGATCGCCGTTCGTCGGCTTCGCAATCATGCTCAATCGTCACAGTGCGTCCCGCCGGATCTCGGCTTCCAGGCGATTCCCTAACGATTCCGGCTACACATCTGGCCACATGTGACGAAAGCAAGAGGCCCTCTCCCAATGGTAGAGGGCCTCTGACCTGCGACGACGTTGGTGGGGTAACTACACGAGGGTCTGACCTGCGACGTCGTGCGACCAAGAACGCCGCCGTCCCGCGCTAAGGAGCCGGTTGTCCCGTTTCGTTGAACCAGCAACGACCACCCGTGCACCACGCCGCCAAGCGCTTCCCTCATCCGCGTCCCCGACGGCAGCTACCCCAGGCTGGGTGTGGAGGTCGGTTGAGCTACTTGGGCTCGGGAACTACGAGATAGATCTCGGCATTGTTGGGTAACGCCAACGATCTTTCCACCCACACGTGCACCTTGTCGCCAACTTTCAGTGTGGCGTGTGTGTAGAACGAGCTGCACCTGTTGAAGTCCTGCTCGCTGAGGGTCACACAGCCCTTGGTGCCGTCGAAGTTGACGACTCCGATGGTGCCGACGAACTCATCGGTGACGCTTAGCGACGGCCTCAGCAGATGTTGCACACCCAGGGTGCCTCCAACGGTGACCACAGCGGCCGCTGCCAGTATCAGCGGCAGCAGGCGCAAGGAAACGCCCCGCTTGGCTGCGACACCCCGGTCCCGGGTGCCGTCGCCGGCGTGGGCAGGAAGTGAGCGTGCGTTCTGACGGGTGCCGGTCATTGGTGAGACCCTTCGATGTGTGTTCGTGCGCGTACGCAGGCTACGGGCTGGCGGCTGGACTGTCAGCACATAACTGTGCCGGCCCCGCGGGTGTCAACAATCAGCCACCGCGTGAACGGTGCGGGTCACCAATGGGCAGCACCTGGCCGAGCCGGCCAGCACATGCCCGAGCACCGCTGCCAGGCGACCAGGAATGGGCATACTGGCGAGCATGTCGACCAGCAAGTTCTTTCTCGCCAGCCCGTTATTGCTCGTTCTCGTGCTCACTGCGTGCGGTGACGGTAAGCCGGACCCCGACCTGGTGGCGGCGGCAAAGTGCCACCTGCCTCTCGTCCAGAAGCTCCAGGTTTCCTCCGCACCAGGTGTGAACGAGTCCAACATCGAGGTTCGTGACCTCGGGAACGGACGTCGCGAGGTGACCGGTGACGTCTCCGTTTCCCCTGGCGGCTCGACTCGGCGCTATGTGTGTGTCGTGACCCCAGACGCCTCAGACACGCTGCGAGGGCTGCGAGTGGAGCGCCTGGACCTGCAGTAGCCCTGAGGACCCCGACCTGGACTCGGGCCGGCTCAAGCGGCTACGCAAGGCGTCGCGGCGCGCCGCCGACCCGGACGCGGCCACCATCGTCCACAAGGGCGGGCTACGGCACGCGTACGCGGCACACCTGGCCGTGGCCATCCCCTCCGAGGCGCACGTCGCGGCCCGCCTGGCCCACGAGGACGACAAGCGCGCCGCGGCCGAGCACGGGCGTCCGGTGCGGGTCACCCTGCCCGAGCCCGAGCCGCACCTGATTGTCGGCCTGTTCCTGACCGCCGCCACCGCCCCCGCGGCGAAGGCGTGCGTGGACCTGACCGCCCGCCTGGTCCACGGC
Source organism: Phycicoccus sp. (assembly GCA_043721655.1). Taxonomy (GTDB): domain Bacteria; phylum Actinomycetota; class Actinomycetes; order Actinomycetales; family Dermatophilaceae; genus UBA4719. The sequence continues at coordinate 2,332 of JAYSQH010000118.1, forward strand.
CCGGACGCGGCCGCGGCTGGCGTGGACGGCGCCGCGGTACCGGCCGTGGCGCTGCTCCCGGCCGGCGACCTACTCGCCGACCGCGGGTACTCCGAGTCGGTGCCGGCCAACTTCCACCACCCCGCTGCGCCAGCTCGGGCGCCGGCTGGTGTTCGACCTGCACAAGAACCGGCGCGGCGTCACCGGGACCCACCGCGGCGCCGTCGAGGCGTTCGGCAACCTGTACTCGCCCGGCCTGACCAACTACCCAGACCTGGTCTCCACCAACGCCCCGACCCCGTTCGCGCCCTGGGAGGAGTGGCAGCGCTACTTTGCCGACGCCGACCTGCGCGCCGGGTTCCGCCTGCAGACCAACGGCCGCCGCGACGCCGCCGGGTACGTCCGGATGGGCTGCCCCGCGCAGCTGCGCCGAGCCACCATCGGGTGCGCCATCCCCGCCACGCTGCACCTGGTCGGCGCCCGGGGCCTGCTCGAGGTGTTCACCCCGCCGGCCGCGCCAGCACCGGACGTGTGCACCCAGTCCTCGCTGACCGTGCCGCCGGACGTGGCCGCCCGCTCGATGGACCTCGAATGGGGCTCGCGGCTCTGGTACGACTCGTTCGTCCGGCGCCGGCCCCGGGTCGAGGGCGCCAACGGCATCCTGAAGAACCCGACCTTCGCCGCGCTGGCCCACATGAACATCCGGGTCCGCGGCCGCGCCAAGGTCGGCCTGTTTGCCGCGTTCGCGGCCGCCATCACCAACCTGCGCGCCGGCGACCGGTGGCGCACCCAGCTCACCGCCGTCCGCAAGCTCAACGCGACCATCACCGGCGCGTCCGGCAGGCGCGCGCAACGACGCAAGCCACCCGGCGCCCAGCTCGCCACCCCAGCCGCCACCGGCCGGGCCGCGGAGCCCGCCGGAGCCCGCGCGCCCTAACCGCCCAGCGCCCCTAACCGCGCAGCGCCCCTGACCGGGCCCGGACCGCCGGGCAACCACCAGCACAACCAGGAGGCATACGCCTGCCCCTGTGTACCGAACAAGACCCTCGAGCATCACGCTCGAGGGTCTTTCTTGTGCGTCCGAGCACCCACCATGAACCGAACCGGTGTCGGGAAGCCCGGGTCACACAAGAGGCCCGGTCCAGGTGAACTGGGCCGGGCCTTGTGTGACCAGAAGCGCGGGCTTCTGTTGCTACCTTTTGGTAGCGGGGGCAGGATTTGAACCTGCGACCTCCGGGTTATGAGCACCGCGAACCCGGTCCCAGCCCGTATGACGCGTCTCCCCCGTCACCACTCGTTGCAGACTCGACGGCGTCAACGTCGCATTCGTCCTCACCGATGCGGCTGTGTCCCCGGGTGTCTCGGTCACGGATCTGGTCACGGCTGGTGCGCCCAAGCCTTCGGGCCCCCAGTCAGTCGGCGAGGCCGCGGACGTACTCGACCAAGTAGGGGTCCTCCACCTCATGCGGGTACGCCTCCCGGTACAGCTCAACAGCCTGTTCGGCTGAGTCGAACAGGCACCTCGGCCAGAGGGCGACCATGTCGTCGTAGTCCCTGGAGCGCACGCGGGACGCAAAAAGCTTCATCACGAAGACCTGGCGCAGCGGCGCGCCCAGGACAAGCAGCCGCCCCTGGTCAAGCAGAATGTCGCAGTCCTGTTCGACGAACGTCTGCGGGCGGAAGGACGCCGAAGAGTCGTTCAACCAGGCCGTCGCCAGGCCGTGCACCCGCGCCACCTGCTCGACCGCGTCCCTCAGTTCCTGCTCCATGCGCTGGACGGTGTCCACGTCCAGCGTGCTCTGACGCAGGCCGTAGAGCGCAAGCAACGAACCCCCGACGACCACGATCTGGTGCCGGGGGCCGGCAGGCGGAAGTGCCTGCGCGACCTCACCCAGGTACAGGAGGATCTGGTCGGCGCTCAACGGGATGTCAGGCACCGACTGTTGCCCGTTCCCTCCACAGGCTGCGTTCATCGATGCTCAGTCCACGTTGGGCCAGTTCGCGCGGAGTCGCGACCCGAATCGCCTTCCGCATCGCAGGTGTGCCTGGGGTGGCCCACGGTTCAGGCAGCGCCGGGATCCGCCGTGGCCACGCCGGCCGGGGAATCCCCGCGTCGTCGCAGATCTTTTCCGCGATCCCGGCGAGCAATGTGTCCAACACGCAGGAGCCGGACCGCGCCGGCCTCCGCAGGGTCGCCGAGCCCTGCTGCTCGGGGTGCAGTGCAAGGTGATCGAGGAAGGCGCGCAACCGCGTCCAGTCCGGTCGGTCGCCGCGCGGCCCAGGCGACCAGGCATCGGCCAGGTCCGCGATCTCCGGTCCGGGCGCACGGTGGGTAACGATCTCGAGCTCACGTCCGGCCGCGCTCAGCAGGCGGGCAAGCATGCCGATGGTCGGGTCGGTCGTCCCTGCCTCAATGCGAGCGACGGAAGAGGTCGCGACGTGGGCGCGCGCAGCGAGAGCGCGCATGGTCAGGCCCGCACTAGTCCGCGCGTCCCTTAGCATGTTCGCTGCATCAGCCATGCTTGTTAGCATAAACGCAACAGTTCTACACGGTCAACCGGGGACGGACACGGCTGCCGAGCGGGCGCGATCGCCGGGTTTTCGACCCGGTGGACCCCGTCTCGCGCGACCAATCCCGTCCCAATCAGGCCCCTTCGTCTCGATACGACCCCACCGACCTGAGACACGACGGGACACCTGAGACGATTCTTGGTCACGGATCTGGTCACAGCCCACACTTCCCCCGGACACGAAAACGACCCGCAAGCTAAGCTTGCGGGCCGTTGACCTGCGGTTATACCGCTGACGCGTTGGTAGCGGGGGCAGGATTTGAACCTGCGACCTCCGGGTTATGAGCAGAGCGAACCTGGTCCCAGACCGTCTGATCCGTCTCGCCCGTCACCATTC
>JAYSQH010000119.1:0-2099 GCA_043721655.1 Phycicoccus sp.
CGACTGGTGCGGCGCGAGCAGATCTCCAACAGCGTCTCGGCTCATGCGATGGGTTTCGTGGACGGAGTCTCTTTGGGGTTCATGGCGATTGACGTGGCAGACGGTTGCAGCGCTGATGCCGTCGAGGCCGGCGTCTGCGAGGAGCTGGCCCGGTTCGCGGCCGAGGGGCCGACCGAGATCGAGATGGAGTCGGCGGTGGCCCAGACCGAACGCGGGTGGTTGTCATCGCTGGCCAGCCAGGAGGAGCGGGCCGACCATATCTGCCATTTCGCGACACTGCAGGGCGACCCTGGTTACATCAACACCTTCCTTGACCGCTTCGGCGAGGTGACTGCTGCCCAGGTGCAGCAGGCTGCCGCCCGGTGGCTGATGCCCGAGTCCCGCGTCGTCGTCGCGTACCTCAAGCAGGACGGAGACGCCTCATGACCAAGCAGGAGAGCGTGGCCCAGCAAGCGGGCGAGGCCTCGCCGGAGAGCGGCACCATCGCGCGACCAGACGTGAGCCCGCCCCTGCCGTGGTCCTTCCCCGAGGCGCGGCGGTCCGGGCTCGGCAATGGACTCGGCGTGGTCAGCTACGACATTCGGGGCCAGTACGTCATCTCGGTGCGCCTGGCCGTCCCGATCCCTCTGCAGCTCGAGCCACGAGAGCTCGAAGGTATCGGCACCATCATGGCGCGGACCCTCGATGAGGGAACGGCCCGGCATACCGCTGAAGAGTTCGCGGAACTGTTGGAACGCAAGGGAATTGCCCTCGGCGCGGGTGTCAGCGAGTCCGGTCTGATCGTCGATATCGACGTGCCAAAGCGAAATCTGAGTGCTGCGCTCGATCTGCTGAGCCAGGCCGTCAGAGAGCCTGCTTTCTTCGCCAACGAAGTCTCCCGGCACGTCAAGATCCGGGTGGCGGAGATCGACCAGGAGCGGGCGCAGCCAGGTCAACGAGCGGCGATCGAGCTCATCGCGACGTACTTTGCCGCAGACGAGCGAGCCTCGCGCCCGACCGCGGGTGCCAAGGAGACCGTCTCGGCGATCACGCCGCAAGACCTGATCACTTTCCACGCCGCGCACGTCGTGCCCTCGGGCTCGACGATCATCGTGTCCGGGGACCTCAGCGATCTGGACGTCGTATCTGAGGTCGAAAGCGCGCTCGGCTCCTGGAGTGCAGCATCGCCTGAGGTGGTCGAAGCACGCCCGGCCGCCCGGGCCGTTGACGCCGCGCGCATCGTGTTCCTGGACCGCCCCGGATCGGTACAGACCGAGTTCTACATAGGTTGTCCCGGGCCGGACCGCCGCGTCGAAGGCGGCTGGGCGCCATACCCGGTGCTGGGATTTGTCGTCGGCGGCTCCCCCAACGCCAGAATCGACGCCGTTCTTCGCGAGGACAAGGGGTTCACGTACGGCATCCGCTCGGGCTTTCGTCCTCGTCGGTGCGGGGGCATGCTCCTGACGAGCGGCTCGGTCCGTGAGGACTCCACGGTTGAGGCGTTGGGGCTTCTGCTCGACATCCTGGACACAGCCCGCGAGGGCTTCACCGAGGAAGAGACCCAGGCCGGCGTCGACTTCGTCGGCAAGACTGCTCCGGGTCGTTATGCAACCGCCGACACCGTGGCCGACGAGGCTGCCGGGCTCGCCCTCGAAGGGCTGACCACCGAGTTCACGACGACCACCCTTCGTGAGCTCGAGGATCTTGATGCTGCGGCTCTGGCGGCGGCCTACAACCGCCATGTCGACGGCCAGTGGACCGTCATCGTGGTGGGCGACGCCAGCCTCTATGCCGACGGCGTGCGTGAGCTCGGGCGCGGCGAGGTCAACGTCCTTCCGGCCTGACCGCGACGTGCCCGCTTCGCGCGGGTTCAGCCGAGGCGGGCGAGCACTTCGTCGTGGAGCAGCCCGTTTGTCGCTACCGCGTTGCCACCCCAGGGCCCGGGCGTCCCGTCCAGTGAGGTGAACCGGCCGCCGGCCTCGGTGACGATCGGCACCAGTGCGGCCATGTCGTAGACCTGCAGCTCTGGTTCGGCGGCGATGTCGACGGCACCTTCTGCGACAAGCATGTAGGACCAGAAGTCACCGTAGGCCCGGGTCCGCCAGCAGTCGTCGGCCAGG